>NZ_JBFBBE010000094.1:0-35053 GCF_040682555.1 Streptomyces sp. NPDC051172 | reverse complement strand
AGCAGCGGCAGGGTCTGCGAGGCGGTGACGAACTCCCGCAGCGGATGCCGGGCCAGCACCGCGTCCACCTCCGGCGTCAACGCCGCCGCCAGGCGTGAGGCGGCCGGGCGGGTCTCGTCCCGCAGGGCGGCGACGGCGGCGCGCAGCACGTCACGTCGGCCGTCGGGGGCGCCGTCGGCGGCGCGCTCGTACAGTCGCGCGCCCTCCTCCAGGACCAGGTCCGTGTCCATGCCCGCCGGGATCTTGATCTGGGCGTGGTGGCGCCAGGTGCTGATCGGGTCGCCCCAGGCCTCCACGGTGTAGGTCCAGTGGCCGGGTTCGCCGACGGTGACCGTGGCGCCCCAGCGGTCGGTGCCCGGGGCCAGTTCCCGCATCGGCGTCCAGGGGCCGGGACGGCCTTCCGGATCCGTCAGGACGACGTTTGCGGCGACCGCGTCATGGCCCTCCCGGAAAACGGTGGCCGAGATCTCGAACGACTCGCCGATCACGGCCTTGGCCGGCCTTCGCCCGTGCTGGACCACCGGGCGGACGTCGAGGACAGGTATGCGCCCGATGACCGCGGTGGCGCCCGCGGGGGGTGGCTGCGGGGCCGGTGGTCCGGCGTCGGCGGGGCGCACGGGGCGTGCTTCGTTGCTGGTCGTCGGGGGTGCTGACGAGTGGTGCGTGGCGGGCATGACCGCTCCTGTCCGCGTCAACGTGGGTGGGCGGATGACTGTGGGGAGGTGGTCCTGCGGGTGGTACCCGTGAACTGCCTGTGTGGTGTACCGGAGGAGCCTTCCCACCCTATTCGGGTACGCAATCCGGCACGTTGTTAACTACTCACGCGTATGTCTACACACAAGACCGGTCCCGTTCATGAACGAACGGGACCGGTCCGGGGACTGTGCCACTAAGAAGCCGGCACCTGCAGAAGTTCGTCCGGTGAGCCGAGGCCCCGGCCGGAGACCTTCCCGGACACCGCCAGTTTCACGAGTGCCCTGGCGACCTGGTCCGGCGTGGCCTTCGGATGATCGGCCAGATACAGCGCGGCCGTGCCCGTGACGTGCGGCGTCGCCATCGACGTACCGGAGAAGGTCGCCTTCCCGGTGTCGCTCGCACAGGAGTCCGAGGTGATCGACACTCCGGGCGCGAACAGGTCGACGGCCGAGCCGAAGTTGGAGAAGCTCGCCCGCGCGTCCGTTCTGTCGGTCGCGCCGACCGTGAGGGCCTCCTGCACGTCCGCCGGGGAGTAGAGGGCGGCCGGCAGGCCGTCGTTCCCGGCGGCAACCGCGTACGTGACGCCCGACGCGATGGAGCTGCGCACGGCGGCGTCCAGCTGGGCGTTGTAGGAGCCACCCAGGCTGAGGTTGGCGACCGCCGGTTTCCTCGCGTGCTTGGTCACCCAGTCGATGCCCGCGATGACCTGCGAGGTCGTACCGGAGCCGGCGTTGTCGAGGACGCGGACGGCGACCACCTTGGCCTGCTTGGCGACGCCGTACTTGGTGCCGGCGATGGTGCCGGCGACATGGGTGCCGTGTCCGTTGCCGTCGGACGCGGTCTTGTCGTTTCCGACGAAGTCCCAGCCGTAGCTCGCCCGGCCGCCGAAGTCCTTGTGCGTGATGCGGATACCGGTGTCGATCACATATGCGGTGACACCGGCGCCCGCGGAGTCGGGCCAGACGTAGCTCTTGTCCAGCGGCAGGCTCGGCTGGTCGATCCGGTCCAGGCCCCAGGACGGCGGGTTCTTCTGCGTGTGGTCGAGGGACACACGCGTGTCCTGGACGACCGAGGCGACCTGGGCATCGGCCGCGAGCAGCTTGGCCTGTCTCTCGTCGGCCTTGATGGCGTAGCCGTTGAGGACCGAGTCGTAGGTGTGGCTTATTTTTGCCCCGTACTTCTCGGCGATGCCCTTTCCGGTCGCCGACGGAGCCTTCGTTCCCCCCTTGAGTGTCACCAGATAACTTCCGCTGACGGAGCCGGGCTCACCGGCGCCGAGTATCTGACCCTCCGGTGCGGCGTGCGCGGGCAGGGTGACGGCCGAGAGCGCGGCGGCACAGGCCACCGCGGTCAGAGCCCCTGTCCAGCGCAGACGCCGTGTTCGCGTCCGTGCCATGGTCCGAGTTCCCCTCCATTGACTCCACTCGGCAGCCTCTCGTGCGGTGTAGAAGGCCCACAAGAGGGCCTACGGGGCGGAATCGGCCATGTCCGCCATGGCCGACGCGTGAAGGTTGCGGCGTTTTCCGGACGGCGTAGGAGTGTGGCGTGCTCTTGGACGTGGCGTGGTTGCGGAGCCCTCCGCACGGATACCGTCGAGGTTGACGACGAGGCGCACAGCGTTGTGCGTCCGCACAGCGACACGCGTCGAGGTGGAAAGTGAAGGCGATCCGTCGATTCACCGTCCGACCCGTTCTCCCCGAACCCCTGCGGCCGCTCAGCGACCTGGCCCGCAATCTGCGCTGGTCCTGGCATGCGGAGACCCGCGACCTGTTCCAGTCCGTCGACCCCGAGCGCTGGGCCGCCTCGGACGGCGATCCCGTACGGCTCCTGGGCAGCGTGTCGCCGGCGCGGCTCGCGGAGCTGGCGGGGGACCACCGCTTCCTGCGCCGGCTGGCCGAGGTCTCGGGCGACCTGGACGACTACATGACCGGCGACCGCTGGTACCAGACCCACCCGGGTGAACTGCCCGCCGCCATCGCCTACTTCTCGCCGGAATTCGGCATCACGGCCGCCCTGCCCCAGTACTCCGGGGGCCTCGGCATCCTGGCGGGCGACCATCTGAAGGCGGCCAGCGACCTCGGCGTGCCCCTGGTCGGTGTGGGTCTGCTCTACCGGCACGGCTACTTCCGCCAGTCGCTGTCCCGGGACGGCTGGCAGCAGGAGCACTACCCGGTCCTGGACCCCAACGAGCTGCCCGTGGCCCTCCTGGAGGAACCCGACGGCACCCCCGCCCAGGTCTCCCTCGCCCTGCCCGGCGGCCGGCAGCTGCACGCCCGTATCTGGCTCGCCCAGGTCGGCCGCGTCCCCCTGCTGATGCTCGACTCGGACGTCGAGGACAACAACTTCGGCGAGCGCGGGGTGACCGACCGGCTCTACGGCGGCGGCAGCGAGCACCGGCTGCTGCAGGAGATGCTGCTCGGCATAGGGGGAGTGCGGGCCGTACGGACCTACTGCCGGCTGACCGGCCACCCCGAACCCGAGGTCTTCCACACCAACGAGGGCCATGCCGGCTTCCTGGGCCTGGAGCGGATCGCGGAACTCTGCGAAGGCGGGCTGGACTTCGATTCCGCGCTGGAAGCGGTCCGCGCCGGGACCGTCTTCACCACCCACACCCCGGTCCCGGCCGGCATCGACCGGTTCGACCGGGAGCTGGTCGCCCACCACTTCGGCCCCGAAGCCGAACTCCCGGGCATCGACGTCGAACGCATCCTGCGCCTGGGCATGGAGACCTATCCCGGCGGCGAACCCAACCTCTTCAACATGGCCGTGATGGGCCTGCGCCTGGGCCAGCGCGCCAACGGCGTCTCCCTGCTGCACGGTCACGTCAGCCGCGAGATGTTCTCCGGACTGTGGCCGGGATTCGACCCCGACGAGGTGCCGATCACCTCCGTGACCAACGGGGTGCACGCGCCCACCTGGGTGGCCCCCGAGGTGTTCCGGCTCGGCGCCCGGCAGATCGGCGCGCAGCGCACCGAGGACGCGCTGACCGTCGGCGGCTCGGACCGCTGGGACGCGGTGGGGGACATCCCCGACCAGGACATCTGGGAGCTCAGGCGCAACCTGCGCGAGCAACTGGTGGACGAGGTACGGGTGCGGCTGCGCGCCTCCTGGCGGCAACGCGGCGCAGGAACAGCGGAGCTGGGGTGGATCGACGGGGTCCTCGACCCGGACGTCCTCACCATCGGCTTCGCGCGCCGCGTCCCCTCGTACAAACGCCTGACCCTGATGCTGCGCGACCGCGACCGCCTCATGGACCTGCTCCTGCACCCGGAGCGCCCGATCCAGATCGTGGTCGCGGGCAAGGCCCACCCGGCGGACGACGGCGGAAAGCGCCTGGTCCAGGAGCTGGTCCGGTTCGCCGACGACCCACGGGTCCGCCACCGCATCGTCTTCCTCCCCGACTACGGCATGGCGATGGCGCAGAAGCTCTACCCGGGCTGCGACATCTGGCTCAACAACCCGCTGCGCCCCCTGGAGGCCTGCGGCACCTCCGGCATGAAGGCGGCCCTGAACGGCTGCCTCAACCTCTCCGTCCTGGACGGCTGGTGGGACGAGTGGTTCCAGCCCGACTTCGGCTGGGCGATCCCCACCGCCGACGGCGCGGGCACCGATCCCGACCACCGCGACGCCATAGAGGCCGACGCGCTCTACGACCTGCTCGAACAGCGAGTCGCCCCGCGTTTCTACGAGCGGGGGCAGCACGGCCTGCCCGACCGGTGGATCGAGATGGTCCGCCAGACCCTGACCCTGCTCGGCCCGAAGGTGCTGGCCGGCCGCATGGTCCGCGAGTACGTCGAGCGCCTCTACGCCCCGGCCGCCCACGCACACCGTGCCATGGACCCCGGCTCCGCCCGCGAACTCGCCGCCTGGAAGGCAAAGGTGCGGGCCTCCTGGCACGGCGTCACCGTCGACCACGTGGAGACGTCCGCCGCCACGGCCACCGCGGAACTCGGCAGCACGCTCGCACTACGGGTGCGGGTGGGCCTCGGCGAGCTCGGCCCCGAAGACGTGGAGGTCCAGGTCGTCTCGGGCCGCGTGGACCCCGAGGACCGGATCGCGGACGCGACGACGGTCCCCCTGAAACCGGCGGGCGGCCCCGACCCCGAAGGCAGGTGGTGCTACGAGGGCCCCCTCTCCCTCGACCGCACCGGCCCCTACGGCTACACGGTCCGTATCCTGCCGGCACATCGACTGCTGGCGTCCGGGGTGGAACTGGGCCTGGTGGCGGTGCCTTCGGAGGAAACGGGCGAGGGCGCAGGGGTACTGATGAGGTGACGGTCAGGTATTTCAGCCCGTCCGGCGTTTGAGGACGAGGCCGTTCAGGCCGAAAGCGGGGGTCTGGGGGCGGCAGCCCCCAGTCACCGGCGCCGACACCCTCCGCTCACCCCTCGGAGAGCGCTGCGCACAACCCCCGCAAAACCTTCCCGCACCGCCGCGCATAAGCGTTCTGCAGGCCCCGCGTGGCTGGCCCGCCCGCCCGGGCGAACCACTTCGCGGGCCTGCTGAACGCGGACACCGTCAGCCACACCGTGCCGTCACCCGTGCGCTCCACGAGGAAGAGTTCCTCGCCGCACTCCGGGTGGCCGGTCAGCGTGCCGTACGCCCAGCCCGCGCGTCGGGGTTCCTCGACGGTGTAGACGATGCGGCACGGGGCCTTGATCACTCCGGCGAGGGTGACGGTGACGTCGACGTCCGGTGCGGCGCGCTCCGCGCTCGCGTCGATGCCCACGCCCAGTTCCCGGTGCATCTCCCAGGTGAGGACCGCCTCGACCGCTCTGCGGAAGCAGGGTTCGCCCTCGCCGATGCGCGTGCGCACATGCATCGGGCGGAAGCCCGGCGGGCAGAATCCGACGCGGCCGGTGCCGCCGACGTCGTCGTAGGTGAAGTCCTCCAGGCGCATGGGACACAAGAGTAGGGCGGCACCCGGGAATGCCTTCCTCCCGGGTGCCGCCCGCCAACCCCCCTCGGGTCAGCTCACGTTGACCGCGGACCAGGCCGCGGCGACCGTCTTGTACTCGGTACTGCTGGATCCGTACAGGCTCGCCGCCGCCGCCAGCGTGCCCGCGCGGGCCCCCGCGTAGTCGGTGGTCGAGGTGAACTGCTCGGTCAGCGCCTTGTACCAGATCTGCAGCGCCTTGGCCCGGCCGATGCCGGTGACCGTGGAGCCGTTGGACGTCGGCGAGTTGTAGCTGACGCCGTTGATCGTCTTCGCGCCGCTGCCCTCGGCCAGCAGGTAGAAGAAGTGGTTGGCGACACCGGACGAGTAGTGGACGTCGAGGTTGCCGACGGAGGAGGACCAGGAGTCGGCGGAGCCGCCGTCCTTGCTGGGCTTGTCGAAGTAGCGCAGCGGGGTGCCGTCGCCGTTGATGTTGATCTTCTCGCCGATGAGGTAGTCACCCGGGTCGGACGAGTTGTTGGCGTAGAACTCCACGCCGACGCCGCCGAGGATGTCGGAGGTCGCCTCGTTGAGGCCGCCGGACTCACCGCTGTAGTCCAGGCCGGCGGTGTTGGCGGTGACGCCGTGGGTCATCTCGTGGCCCGCCACGTCCAGCGAGGTCAGCGGGTGCGTGTTGCTGTCGCCGTCGCCGTACGTCATGCAGAAGCAGCTGTCGTCCCAGAAGGCGTTGACGTACGAGCTGCCGTAGTGGACGCGCGAGTAGGCGCCGACACCGTCGTCCTTGATCCCGCTGCGGCCGAAGGTGTTCTTGTAGTAGTCCCAGGTCTCCTGCGCGCCATAGGCGGCGTCGGCGGCCGCGGTCTGGTCGGTGGTGGAGCTGGAGGCGGCGCCGGTGCCCCAGGTGTTGGTCGAGCTGGTGAACAGGGTGCCGGTGCCCGAGCTCGTGGTGTGCTTCAGGTTGTACGTCTTGTGACCGCCGCGCGTGGTGTCGTACAGCTGGTACGTCGAGCCCGACAGGTTGGTGGTCAGGCTGACGGTGCCCGAGTACAGCGTCTTGCCGGTGCCGGTCGCGTTCTCGACGGCCTGGTACTGGAAGAGCTTCTTGCCCGTGGACGCGTCGGTGATGACGTGCAGCGCGTTCGGGGTGCCGTCGTCCTGGAGGCCGCCGACGACGGTCTCGATGGCGAGGACGGGCTTGCCGGAGCCGGCCCAGATGACCTTGCGGGCCTTGTCCGCCGAGGTCTTGGCGGAGCCCGCGGCCTGGGCGGCGGTCAGCGCCTGCTTCTCGGCCTTGGCGGCGGTGATCTGCGGCTTGAGCGAGGCCACCTTGATGGCCGCCTTCGTCGCCTTGACGACGCCCTCGGTCTTGCCGGACTTCGTCGCGACGACCAGGTCGCCGCCGAGGACGGGCAGGCCCGCGTAGGTGCGCTCGTAGCGGGTGTGGACCGTGCCGTCGGCGTCCTTGACGACGTCCTTGACGACCAGCTTCTCCTTGGTGCCGAGGCCTATCTTCTGCGCCGTGGCGGCGACGTCGGCCTGGGCCTGCTGGATGAGGGAGACGCGGGACGCGGCCGAGAGCGCGGCGGGGGAGCCGGCCGTGCGGGCCGTGGCCGTGGAGTCCGCCTTGGTCTGGGCGGCGGCCGAACCGGTGGTCAGACCGGTGGTGAGCAGGGCTCCGGCGGCAACTGCGGTTGCGATGGCCAGAGTAGAGCGCTTGTGACGCGCGTAGAGGGGGGTCACACAAGCTCCTTGTGGTGGGGGAGTCCGACACGGCGTGGGGCGCCCGGCCGGAGTTGCAGTGAAGTTGTGCGGCGGTTGTGGAGAAGAGTGACATCAAGACGCGTACATGTCAGCGGCCCGAAGTGATGTTGGCTTGAAACCGACTGTCTGGTTAACGTTTCAGGAATGTAAACGGGCGCCGCCCCGGGGCTCGCACCCCGGGACGGCGCCTTGTTTCCGATGCCGCTGCGCGCGGTCTACGGGAATGTCACCTTCCAGCTGTTGAGCGTGCCGACGTCCTGCGCGGCCTGGTCCTGGACCCGCAACTTCCAGGTCCCATTAGCGGTTTCGCTCGACGCGTTGACCGTGTAGGTCGCCTTGACGTCGTCCGCCGAGTCCGAGGAACTGAAGTTCTTCAGGCGGTACGCGGTGCCCGACGGGCCGAGCAGATCGATCACCAGGTCACCCCGCCAGGTGTGGGTGATGTCGACGCTCACCTGGAGGTTGCTTGGCGCGTTTCCGCTCCTGCCGGAGACGGTGATCGACGAGGTCACGGCCGGCCCGTTGTCCGGGATCGACAGCGGGGTCGTGTTCTCGTACGACGTTCCGGTCCCGCCGCCCCCGCCGGAGCGCGAGCCGACCGCGACGGCCGCCCACGCGTCCTGCACGGCCTTGTACTCGGTGGACGTGGTCCCGAACAGCTCACCGGCGGCCGCCAGCGTACCGGTGCGTGCGCCCGCGTAGTTGGTGGTGGACGTCCACTTGGTGGTCAGTGCCCGGTACCAGATCTGCAGCGCCTTGTCCCGGCCGATGCCGGTGACCGGAAGGCCGTCCGAGGTCGGCGAGTCGTAGCTGACGCCGTTGATGACCTTGGCGCCGCTGCCCTCGCTCAGCAGGTAGAAGAAGTGGTTGGCGACACCCGAGGAGTAGTGCACGTCGAGGTTGCCGACGCCCGAGTACCAGGAGTCGGCGGAGCCGCCGTCCTTGCTGGGCTTGTCCATGTAGCGCAGCGGGGTGCCGTCGCCGTTGATGTTGATCTTCTCGCCGATGAGGTAGTCACCCGGGTCGGACGAGTTGTTGGCGTAGAACTCCACGCCGACGCCGCCGAGGATGTCGGAGGTCGCCTCGTTGAGGCCGCCGGACTCGTCGCTGTAGTTGAGGCCCGCGGTGTTGGCGGTGACGCCGTGGGTCATCTCGTGGCCCGCCACGTCCAGCGAGGTCAGCGGGTCCGCGTTGCCGGAGCCGTCGCCGTACGTCATGCAGAAGCAGCTGTCGTCCCAGAACGCGTTCACGTACGAGTTGCCGTAGTGGACGCGCGAGTAGGCGCCGACGCCGTTGTTCTTGATGCCGCTGCGGCCGAAGGTGTTCTTGTAGTAGTCCCAGGTCTCCGCGGCGCCGTAGTGCGCGTCCGCGCCCGCGGTCCCGGCGTTCGACGTGGTGCCGTTGCCCCACGTGTTGCTGCTCTGCGAGAACAGCGTGCCGGTGCCCGAGGTGCCGTGGTTCAGGTTGTACGTCTTGTGGCCGCCGCGGTCGCCGTCGGTCAGGTTGTAGTTCGAGCCCGACTGGGTCGTCGTCAGCGAGACCGTGCCGCTGTACTGCGTGTTGCCGGTGCCGGTCGCGTTCTCGATGCCCTGGTACTCGAAGAGCTTCTTGCCGGTGGTCGCGTCCGTGATGACGTGCAGCTGGTTCGGCGTGCCGTCGTCCTGGAAGCCGCCGATGACCGTCTCGTAGGCGAGGACCGGCTTGCCGCTCGCCGCCCAGATCACCTTGCGGGCGCTGTCGGCGGCCGACTTGGTCCCGCCGAGGGCCTTCGCGCGCTTCACGGCCTGCTGCTCGGCAACGGCCTTGGTGATGCCCGGGGTGACATCGGCGACCTTGACGGCGGCGTTCGTCGCCTTGATGACGTCCTTGGTGGCGCCCGACTTGGCGGTGTCGACGACCAGGTCGCCGCCGAGGACCGGCAGGCCGTCGTAGGTGCGCTCGTAGCGGGTGTGCAGGGTGCCGTCGGCGTCCTTGACGACGTCACGGACGACGAGCTTCTCCTTCGCGCCGAGGCCGATGTCCTTGGCGGTCTGCGCACGGGCGCTGTCGGCGTCGCGTATCAGCTCGGCGCGCTGGGAGGGGGAGAGTTTGACGGCCGCGTGCGCCTTGTTCAGGGACGAGGCGTGGGCCGGGGCGGCGGACGCGGCGCCCGACTGGACGGCCGCGGCGAGCAGCGCGGTGACGCCGGCGACGGCGACGATGTGGGAGGTGCGTCTGCGAGAGGAACTGCTTCTCAACACTGACTCCTTCTGCGTGGCCGCGGGTTGCGCGGCCAGGGAGATCCGGACGGTGGGTCGACCGTCCGGGCAGAACTGGGGTGGAGCTTGTGGGGTTGCTGTGTTGAAGCTGTGGGAAGGGTGGCAGGAGATTTGCGCCTTGTCAGGAGCGCGTCACAAAGTTGGCCGGAAATGGTTCGTTGACCGGTTGTTCATGTTCGGTATCCGGACCGGATGTTTGATCGTGAGGAGAAGGAGCGTCTACGACGGCTCGCCGTGCCAGGTGTGCCAGAGCGCCGCGTACGCCCCCTGAGCCGCCACGAGCTCTTCGTGCGTGCCGAGTTCGGTGAGCCGGCCGTCCTCCATCACGGCCACCCGGTCCGCGTCGTGGGCGGTGTGCAGACGGTGGGCGATGGCGATGACCGTGCGGCCCTCGAGGACGGCTGCCAGGGCGCGCTCGGTGTGGCGGGCGGTGGTCGGATCGAGGAGCGCGGTGGCCTCGTCGAGGATCAGGGTGTGCGGGTCGGCCAGGACCACACGGGCGAGGGCGAGCTGCTGGGCCTGGGAGCCGTCGGTGCGGGTGCCGCCGTCACCGAGCGGGGTGTCCAGGCCGTCCGGCAGTTCGCGCACCCAGTCGTCGGCTCCCACCGCCGTCAGCGCCGCCCACAACTCCTCGTCCGTGGCCGCCGGTTCGGCGATCAGTAGGTTGTCGCGGACGGACCCGAGGAACACATGGTGCTCCTGAGTGACCAGGACGACCTGGCGGCGCAGCTGCTCGGGGCCGAGGTCGACGACGGGCACCCCGCCGACGGTCACGGTGCCCTCGGTGGGCGCGTCGACGCCTGCCAGCAGTCTGCTCAGCGTGGTCTTTCCGGCGCCCGAGGGACCCACCACCGCCAGCCGCTCGCCGGGCCGTACGGTCAGGTCGACGCCGTGCAGCACCTCGCCGCCGCGCTCGTAGGCGTACCGCACCCCGGCCACGTCGAAGCGGTCGTCCGCCGGAACGGGCGCATCGGCCTGCTGTGCGCGGGGCGCCCGGGCCAGGCCCTCCACACGGGCGAAGGAGGCGCTGCTGTTCTGCAGTTGTTCGACCCGCATCAGGATCTCGTCGAGGGGCCCGCTCAGCCGCTGCAGATACAGGGCCGCCGTCACGACCGCGCCGAGACTCAGCGTGCCGCGCCCGTGCAGCACCCCGCCGACCAGCAGGACCGCGGACACCGGAACCAGGTAGGAGACCTCCACCGCCGGGAAGAACACGGTGCGCAGGAACAGCGTGTACAGCCGGGTGCGCCGGGACGTCTCCAGCGCGTCCCGGCTCGCCGCGATCCGCCGCTGCTCCAGTCGCAGCGCCTCGACCGTGCGGGCGCCGGACGCGGTCGCCGCGAGGATCTCGGCGACCTCGGAGGTGGCGGCCCCCTCAGCGAGGTAGCCGTCGCGGGCCCGGCGCAGATACCAGCGCAGCGCGCACCAGATGCCGACCAGACCGAGCAGGCCGCACCCGCCGAGCAGCGGGTTCAGCCAGAACACCGCGCCGAGCAGGAACAGCGCCTGCACGCCGTTGATGAGCAGTTCGGGTCCGACGTCACGCAGCGTCGTGCCGACCGTGGCAACGTCGGCTGTCCCGCGCGCCGTCAGATCGCCGGTGCCGGCCCGCTCCACGACCGCCGCGGGCAGCGCGAGCGCCCGGTCGACGAACTCCTCGCGCACGCGGGCCAGCGTCCGCTCCCCGAAGCGGTGTCCCACATAGCGGGCCCAGCGGGCGAGTACCAGCTGCGCCAGTGAGCAGAGCAGGATCCACAGCGCCAGCCGGTCGACGGCGCCCACGCCGTGGCCGGCCCGCACCTCGTCGATGATCCGGCCGACCAGCCAAGGGCCGGCGAGTCCGGCGCCGGCCGCCAGTGCGTTGAGCGCGAGCACGGTGGTGAAGGCACGGGCGTCGGCCCGTACGAGGCGCACCACGGCCCGGCGTACGTCCTGCCGTTCGGCCACCGGGAGATGGCCTGAAGCCGCGGTCATCGGACCGGCTCCTCGGCGTCCCGGGCGACCAGGGCGCGGTAACCGGGCTCGGTGTCCAGTAGTTCGCGATGGGCTCCGGTGGCCGCCACTTTGCCGTCGACGAGGTAGTGCACGGTGTCTGCGCGGTCCAGTACGAGGGGGGAGGTGGTCGTGACGACCGTTGTACGGCCCTTGCGGGCTGCCTGCAGCCGCTGGGCCACCCGGGCCTCCGTGTGGGCGTCGAGGGCGGAGGTCGGCTCGACGGCGAGCAGTACCTCCGGGTCGGCCGCCAGTGCCCTTGCGAGGCGGATGCGTTGTCTTTGGCCGCCGGAGAGGTTGCGGGCCTGGGGGTCTATTGCTGAGGCGAGGTTGTCGGGCAGGCCCTGGACTATGTCGTCTGCGACGGCTGTGTGGATGGCTTTGGCCAGGTGCGCCTCCGAGGGTGCCTCGGTTTGTCGCGTGGCGTCTGCGGGTTCGTTGTGGCTTGTCGCGCCCCGCGGCGGAGCCGCATATCGATGCAGCCCCGCGCCCCTGAAAGACGCGCCGCCCAGTACATCGCGCAGCGAACCTGCGAAGAGGTCCGCCTCGTGGTCGGCCACCAGGATGTGCTGCCTGATCTGCTTGAGCTCGATCTCGTCCAGTGGTACGTCGCCCCAGGTGGCCCTCGACGGGGTGTACCGGCCCAGGCGGTCCACGACCGTTGCCGCGTCCGCCGGGCGGGCGGCGGCCAGTGCCGTCAGGTGGCCCGGCCGGATCCGTACCCCCGACTCCGGATCGTGCAGTACCGCCGGCTCCGCAGGCGCGTTGCGGGTGCCGGTGTCGGCCAGTGGCTCCAGTTGCAGGAAGCGTACGACCCGGCGGGCCGAGACCAGGCCGCGGCTGATCTGGTAGCCGCATTCCACCCAGAACGCCACCGGGCCGACCAGGACGGCCACGTAGCCGTACACCGATACCAGTTCGCCGATGGTGATGGAACCTTGGGCGGCCAGGCGGGCCGCCAGCCAGGTGACCACCGCGAGGAACAGGGTCGGCAGTCCGATGCCCAGCGCCTGGACCCAGCTGGTGACCGCACCGACCCGGTAGCCCTGGCGGCGCAGTCGTTGGGAGTCGTGGTGGAAGGCGTCCGCGAACAGGCCCTTGCCGCCGAGGCCGTTGAGGACGCGCAGGCCGCCCGCGAGGTCGGCGATCCGGGCCGTGAGGACCCCCTGCCGGTTGCGGTACTCGGTCTCCGCACCTTGCAGACGGGTCAGCAGCGGTCCGACGAGGACGACGATCAGGGGGATGCCGAGGAGTACGACTGCGGCGATCAACGGCGAGACCGAGAGGAGAACGGCCGCGACCACCAGGTAGGCGACCACCGCCCCCACCCCGGGGCCGACCACCGTCAGCGACTGGCTGATCGTCTGTACGTCGCCGACCCCGATGGTGACGACCTCCCCGGCCCCCACCTGCCGCGGCAGCGCGGCGCCCAGCCGGACCGCCTGGCCGACGATCACCTTGACCGTGCGGAAGTTCGCGTCCATCCGCACCCGTGTCATCGTCCGGTGCCGCATGATGCTCAGCCAGGCGTTGAACGCCCCGACCGCGAAGAGCGCCGCAGCCCAGCCCGCCAGCGCCGGATAGTCACCGGGCTCCAGCCCGTCGTCGATCGCCCGGGAGAGGAGATACGGCGTCGCGGCCAGCAGCACCATCCACACGCTGCCCAGCACCGCCCCGGCGAGCGACCGGCCGGGCTGGCAGCGCACCAGCCACAGCAGATAGCGGGCGCCCCCGCGGCGATCGGGCTCGCCCGGATCCTCGTACGCGTCGATCATGCTCCCCCGATCCCTTCCGATCCCTACGCCAGACTGTCCCGCCACGCCCGGTGCAGGTCCGCGAACCGCCCCGTGCCTGCGATGAGTTCCGCCGGGCCGCCGTCCTCCACGATCTTCCCGTGTTCCATGACCAGGACCCGGTCCGCGATCTCGACGGTCGACAGCCGGTGCGCGATGACCACGGCCGTACGACCGCGCAGGACCGTCAGCATCGCCCGCTGCACCGCCCGTTCGCCGGGGATGTCGAGCGAGCTGGTCGCCTCGTCGAGGATCAGCACGGCCGGGTCGGCGAGCAGTGCCCGGGCGAAGGCCACGAGCTGGCGCTGGCCCGCGGAGATACGGCCGCCCCGCTTCCGTACGTCCGTGTCGTACCCGTCGGGCAGGGCGCTGATGAACTCGTGCGCACCGATCGCCTTCGCGGCCTGCTCGATCTGCTCGCGGGTCGCGTCCGGGCGGCCGATGGCGATGTTCTCGGCGACCGTGCCGGAGAACAGGAACGCCTCCTGCGTCACCATCACCACCCCGCGCCGCAGCTCGGGCACGGCGAGGTCGCGCAGGTCCACGCCGTCCAGCAGGACCCGGCCCGTGGAGGGGTCGTAGAAGCGGGCCAGCAGTTTGGCGAGGGTCGACTTGCCGGCGCCCGTGGAGCCGACGACCGCGACCGTCTGCCCGGCGGGGATCGTCAGATCGAACACCGGCAGGACCTCGCCACCGGTGCGGTAGCCGAAGCTGACGCCGTCGAAGACGACCTCGCGGCCCGGGTGCTCGCTCTCCAGCACCGGAAGTTCCACGGGATTCGACGGCTCCGGCACGGACGGTGTCTGTGCGAGCAGTCCGGCGATCTTCTCCAGGGAGGCCGCCGCCGACTGGTACGAGTTCAGGAACATGCCGAGGCGGTCGATCGGATCGTAGAGGCGGCGCAGATAGAGCACCGCGGCCGCCAGCACGCCCAGTTCCAGCGAGCCGCCCGCCACCCGGTAGGCGCCCCACAGCACGATCACCGCGACGGCCGTGTTGGCGACCAGCCGGGAGCCGACGACATAGCGGGCCATCTCCAGCAGTGCGTCGCCGTTGACTCGTTCGTGCCGCCGGTTCAGGGTCAGGAAGTCCGCGTCGTTGGCGGCCTCGCGGCGGAACGCGCGCACCGGCCGGATGCCGTTCATGGTCTCGACGAACTTGACGATCACGGCCGCGACGGCGGTGGACCGCACCCGGTACACCCGTACCGCGCGCCGCTGGTAGAGCCGTACCAGCAGGTACAGCGGCACGAAGGACGCCACCGCGACGGCGCCCAGCCCCAGGTCCAGCCAGAGCAGCATCGCCGAGATGTAGACGAAGGACAGGATGACCGTGATGAGTTCCTGCAGGCCCTCGTTGAGCAGCTCCCGCAGCGACTCCACGTCCGCCGTGGACCGGGAGATCAGCCGGCCCGAGGTGTAGCGCTCGTGGAAGTCGATGCTCAGCGCCTGCGCATGCCGGAAGATACGGCCGCGCAGATCGAGCAGCACGTCCTGGTTGACGCGGGCGGAGGCGATGACGAACGCGTACTGCAGCCCGCCGGAGACCAGCGCGCACAGGAGATAGGCCGCGGCCACCGCGATCAGCGGGCCGTGGTCGTGGTCCCGGAACGCCGGCACGGCCTGGTCGATGGCGTACGCCACCAGCAGCGGGCCCGCCTGCACCGCCGCCTGCTGGAGCAGCAGCAGGAGCGTCGTGACGGCGACGCGCGCCTTCATGGGGGCGAGCAGGGAGCGCAGCAGGCCGGCGGTGGCGCCCGGGGGAGTGGGCAGGACGTCCCGGTCGAAGGGGTCGCCCGCGTCCTTGGGGCGGGGGAGGTCCGGCTCGTCGTCCGCCGTTGGGACGGAGGTGGTGGGGGCCGTCATCGCTCGTCCTCCGCTTCTGAGGTCCCGGACATCAGATGGGCGTACTCGGCGTTCGTGCGCAGCAGTTCGTGATGCGTACCGACGGCGGTGATCCTTCCGCCGGACAGCAGTGCGACCCGGTCGGCGAGCAGGACCGTGGACGGGCGGTGCGCCACGATGAGCGCCGTGGTGTCCGCGAGGACGTCCCGCAGGGCGGCCTCGACTGCCGCCTCGGTGTGCACGTCGAGGGCGGACAGGGGGTCGTCCAGGACGAGGAACCTGGGTCTGCCCACGACGGCCCGCGCCAGCGCCAGCCGCTGCCGCTGCCCGCCGGAGAGGCTGAGACCCTGCTCGCCGACCTGGGTGTCCGTGCCCTGGGGCAGCGCATGGGCGAACTCGGCCTGCGCGACGGCGAGCGCGCGGTTCAGCTCGGCGTCGCCTGCGCCGTCCTGGGCGCCCATCAGCACGTTGTCCCCGACGCTCGCGGAGAAGAGCGTGGGTTCCTCGAAGGCGACGGCGACGAGGGTGCGGAGTTCCTCGCGGGACATGGCGGTGATGTCCTCGCCGTCGAGGGTGATGCGACCGGACGTGACCTCGTGGAGGCGGGGCACGAGTGCGGTCAGCGTCGTCTTGCCGCTACCGGTGGCGCCCACCAGCGCCATGGACTCACCGGGGCGGATGTGGAGGTCGATGCGGTCGAGGACGGGCGGGGAGTCGGAGGGGGCGTCCGGGTAACGGAACCGTACGTCGTGGAACCGCAAGCCCCGCGTAGCCGCGGGCAGTCGCACCGAGTCGCGCACCCCGCCCTCCGCCCGCTCCGCCTCCGGCGCCTCGTCCATCACCTCGAAGTACCGCTCGGTCGCCGTGGCCGCCTCCTGGCTCATGGCCAGCAGGAACCCGATCGAGTCCACCGGCCACCGCAACGCCAGCGCCGTCGACAGGAAGGCCACCAACGTCCCCGCGGACAGCGCCCCCTCAGCCACCTGCACGGTGCCGAGCACCAGCGCCGCCCCGATCGCCACCTCCGGCAGCGTCACGATGACGCCCCAGATCGTGGCGAGCAGCCCCGCCTTGCGCAGCTCCGTCCCGCGCAGGGTCCGGGTCAGTTCCCGGAACGCCCGCGCCTGGCTGCGGTGGCGCCCGAACCCCTTGATGATCCGGATGCCGAGCACGCTCTCCTCGACGACGGTCGTCAGATCGCCGACCTGGTCCTGCGCGAGCCGCGCCACATCGGCGTACCGCTTCTCGAAGATCACGCAGGTGACCATCACGGGAACGGCCGGCCCCAGGATCACCAGCCCCAGCGTCCAGTCCTGCAGCAGCATGATCACCACGCCGACGAGGATCGTCACCCCGTTGACCAGCAGGAACGTCATTGGAAAGGCGAGGAACATACGCAGCAGCATCAGGTCCGTCGTGCCACGCGAGAGCAACTGGCCCGAGGCCCAGCGGTCGTGGAAGGCGACCGGCAGCCGCTGCAGATGCCGGTACAGATCCGCCCGCATCCCCGCCTCGATGCCGGCGAGCGGCCGCGCCACCAGCCATCGCCGCAGCCCGAACAGCAGCGCCTCCCCGAGTCCGAGGAGCAGCAGGTACAGCGCCCCGAGCCACACGCCCGCCGGGTCCCGGTCGGCGACCGGCCCGTCCACCATCCACTTCAGTACGAGCGGGATCACGAGGCCCGTACACGAGGCGAGCACGGCGACGAACGCGGCTGTGAACAGCCGCGCCCGCACGGGCCGTACGTACGGCCACAGGCGCAGCAGCGTACGTACGGCCGATCGGTCGGTGGGTTCGCCGGGGTCCTTGGTGGTTGCACGTGTCGAGGGCATCGTCTGTGAGCCTACGGATCGGCACTGACAACGCCCACCGAGTTTTGGCCGGACCTGGCTCGGCCCCTGGTCCTACGACCTGCGCGTTCGAGGGGTCGTACAGGAGATCCGGAGGGGTCGTAGGGCGGCATCGACCGATCGGTCGATGCCACTTCGAGCGTGACGGCCGATGTGGCGGCGGGGCCCTTCCCGCGAATCTGATGCCATGTCCGTCATCGAAGTCACCGAACTGCGCAAGTCCTACGGCGGCCGGACCGTCGTCGACGGCGTCTCCTTCGCCGTCGAGGAGGGCGAGATCTTCGGGATCCTCGGCCCGAACGGCGCCGGCAAGACCACCACAGTCGAGTGCGTCGAGGGACTGCGCGTCCCCGACGCCGGCCGGGTCCGCGTCACCGGCCTCGACCCCGTCGCCGACCACGCACGCGTGGCCCGCGTCCTGGGCGCCCAGCTTCAGCAGAGCGAGCTGCAGCCCAAGCTCACCGTCCGCGAGGCGCTGGAACTGTACGCCTCCTTCTACCCGGGCCCGCTGGACTGGACGCCGCTCGCCGAACGCCTCGGCCTGACCGCGAAGCTGACCACCCGGTTCGGCAAGCTCTCCGGCGGCCAGAAGCAGCGCCTGTTCATCGCGCTCGCCCTGATCGGCAACCCGCGGGTGGTCGTCCTTGACGAGCTGACGACCGGCCTGGACCCGCGGGCCCGCAGAGACACCTGGGCGCTGATCGAGGACGTCAGGGCCAGTGGCGTGACGGTTCTCCTCGTCACCCACTTCATGGAGGAGGCGCAGCGCCTGTGCGACCGGATCGCCGTGATCGACAAGGGCAGGGTGGCCGCACTGGACACCCCGGCCGGCCTCATCCGGCGCTCGGCGGGGGCCACCGTCATCAGCTTCACGCCGTCCGCCCCGCTGGACGACCGTGACCTCGCCGCGCTGCCCGCGCTCGCGTCCGTCGAGCGCAAGGACGGCCGTATCACCCTCTCCGGCACGGACGAGACGGTCAACGCGGTCATCACCCTGCTCGCCCGCCACCACATCACCGCCCACCAACTGCGTGTCGTGGACGCCACGCTGGACGACGCGTTCCTCGACCTGACCAAGACCGACGACAGCGACACCGACACCGAGGAGGCAGCGGCATGAGCACCGCCGTACTGAAGACCGAGGTCCGCCTCTTCCGCCGCGAACCCGGCGCCATCTTCTGGATCCTGCTCTTCCCGACCCTGCTGCTGGTGATCCTCGGCTCCATCCCGTCCTTCCGGGACCACCAGGCCGACCTCGGCGGTCTGCGCACCATCGACGTCTACGTCCCGGTCGCCGTGCTGCTCGGCATGATCGTCGGCGGTCTGCAGTCGATGCCCCAGACCCTCACCGGCTACCGGGAGCGCGGCATCCTGCGCCGGATGGCCACCACTCCGGTCCGGCCGGGCGCCCTGCTGTCCGCGCAGATGGTGGTGTACGGCGCTGCCGCCCTGGTGTCCGCGCTGCTCGCCCTCGCGGTCGGACGCCTCGCCTTCGCCGTACGACTGCCGAAACAGCCCCTCGGATACGTCCTCGCCCTGCTGCTGGCCGTGTTGGCCGCTCTCGCTCTCGGATCGGTGGTGGCGGCGCTGTCCCGTACGACGAAGATCGCGGGTGCGATCGGTTCGGCGGTCTTCTTCCCGTCGATGTTCTGCGCGGGCGTGTGGCTGCCGACGCAGGCCATGCCGCATCTGATGGCCCGTATCGTCGGGTACACGCCCTTCGGAGCGGCCGCGCAGGCCCTGAACCGGGCGGCGGCCGGGCACTGGCCGGGCTGGGCGCACCTGGGTGTGCTGGCGATGTGGATCCTGCTGCTCACGGGTGCGGCGAGCCGCTGGTTCCGTTGGGAGTAGGCGGCGGCCGTGCACACTGAGGACATGACCGTGGGGGACAGCCAGATCGACCGGCGCTGGGATCAACTGCACACCTGGGGGCCGTACGGGCTGCTCCTCATCGGTCTCGTCCCAGCGCTCGCGACCTCCGACCCGCATGCCTCCCCGGCCAAGTGGTACACGGCCTGGGTCCTGTTCGGCGCCGCGGTCGTGCTCCAGCTGGGGTGGCACGGCGTCCGGGTGCGCCGGCCCGGCCGCGGCCGTACGCCGTCCCGGACCGGGACGGCGTACTACATCGTCCGCTGGGTCCTCGCCTTCGTACTCACCTGGATCAACCCCTTCTTCGCCTTCTACGCAGCCGCCGGCTACATGGACGCCGACGAGACGATCCCGGGCAGACGGTGGCAGCGGCTCGGGCTGCTCGCGAGCGCGGTCACCGTGGCCGGCGCGCAGGCCGGCGGGATGCCGTTCCGGAGCGGAGTGCAGTGGGCCGTCTTCGCCGCGCTCCTGGTCGCCAACTCGGGCCTGCAGATGGTGATCGCCCATCTCACCGAGCAGGAGATGCAGCGGGCCCGTGAACGCACCGCGACCATCGCCGAACTCGAACGCACCAACGCCGCCCTGCAGCAGGCGCTCGACGAGAACGCCGCCCTGCACGCCCAACTCCTCGTCCAGGCAAGGGAAGCAGGGGTCGCCGACGAGCGGCGTCGGCTCGCCGCCGAGATCCACGACACCATCGCCCAGGGCCTGACCGGCATCATCGCCCAGCTCCAGGTCGTCTCCAACACTCCCGGCCCGGAGCAGGCCCGCCAACACCTGGGCCGCGCCATGGACCTGGCCCGGCACAGCCTCGGCGAGGCCCGCCGTTCCGTGCACAACCTGGCGCCGGTGGAGCTGGCGGACGCCGGACTGCCCGAGGCACTGAAGAAGACGGTCGCCGCATGGGGCGAACGGACGGGCGTACGCGCCGAGTTCACGGTCACCGGCACGGCGGAACAGCTCCACGAGGAGGTCTCGGCCACCCTGCTGCGCATCGCCCAGGAGGCCCTGTCCAACGCGGCCCGCCACGCCCGCGCCGCACGCCTCGGCGTCACCCTCTCCTTCCTGGGCGACGAGGTGATCCTCGACATTCGCGACGACGGCACCGGCTTCGACCCTCTCGCGCTCCCGGCCCGCACCGGCTCCGGCGGCTTCGGCCTGGACGGCATGCGCGCCCGCGCCGAACGCATCGCGGGCTCGCTGACCGTCGAGACGGAACCGGGCCACGGCACGGCAGTGTCGGCTCGCGTACCGTTGGTCCGCCATGACAGCTGACGTGAGCGGCACCCCGCGGATCTCCCTGCTGATCGTCGACGACCATCCCGTCGTACGCGACGGCCTGCGCGGCATGTTCGACTCGGCCCCCGGGTTCACCGTGCTCGGCGAGGCGTCGAACGGCGTCGAGGCGCTGGAGCGGGCCGCGGCCCTCGACCCCGACGTGATCCTCATGGACCTGCGGATGCCGGGCGGCGGGGGAGTGGACGCGATCGCGGAGCTCACCCGGCGCGGCGCCCGGGCCAAGGTCCTCGTCCTGACGACGTACGACACCGACTCCGACACCCTGCCCGCGATCGAGGCGGGCGCGACCGGCTATCTGCTCAAGGACGCCCCGCGCGACGAGCTCTTCACCGCCGTCCGCGCGGCGGCGGAGGGCCGCACGGTGCTGTCCCCCGCCGTCGCCTCCCGCCTGGTCTCCGCGGTCCGCACCCCCAGGCCGCCCGGGAACGAGCCCCTCTCCGCCCGTGAGCGTGAGGTCCTCGCCCTGGTGGCCAAGGGCACGTCCAACCGCGAGATCGCCCGCGAACTGTTCATCAGCGAGGCCACCGTGAAGACCCATCTCACCCATCTGTACGGCAAGTTGGGCGTCAACGACCGCGCGGCGGCGGTGGCGACGGCGTACGAGCGGGGAATTCTCGGCTAGCTCGTCCGTTGCGGAGCGCTCAGCAGCCGGCCTTCTTCAGGAGGGAGGCCAGGACGACCGCTCAGCCGACCCGCAGCAACAGCACCGCCCGCGCCGGCACCGTGATCGCCGTCCCCGCCCGGTGCACCACCCCGGGCGCCTCCCCCTGCGCCTCCCTCGACGTGTCGACGACCACCTCGTACTGCTCGGCCCACGGCGGACCCGGCAGCACGAAGCTCACCGGGCGGTCCCCGGCGTGCAGGACGGCCAGGAAGCTGTCGTCGAGGATCGGGTCGCCGCGCTCGTCCCGGCCCGGTATGTCCCGCCCGGACAGATACATGCCGAGCGTGGCGGCGGGTGCGTACCAGTCCCGTTCCGTCATCTCCGTGCCGCGCGCGGTGAACCAGGCCAGGTCGCGCAGACCGTCGGCCGAGTGCGCCCGCCCCGAGAAGAAGGCCCGGCGGCGCAGCACGGGATGCCGGTGCCGCAGCTCGATGAGCCGGGCCGTGAGGTCGAACAGGGCCTTCCAGCCCGGCTCCTCCAGCAGTCCCCAGTCCAGCCAGCTGATCTCGTTGTCCTGGCAGTAGGCGTTGTTGTTGCCGCGCTGGGTGCGCCCGAGTTCGTCGCCGGCCACCAGCATCGGCACGCCCGTCGACAGCAGCAGGGTCGTCAGCAGGTTGCGCAGCTGCCGCCGCCTGAGCCCCCGTACCCGCTCGTCGGCCGTCTCCCCCTCCGCCCCGCAGTTCCATGACCGGTTGTCGTTCGAACCGTCCCGGTTGCCCTCGCCGTTGGCCTCGTTGTGCTTGCGTTCGTACGACACCAGGTCGCGCAGGGTGAAACCGTCGTGCGCGGTGATGAAGTTGACGGACGCGTACGGCCGGCGGCCGCCCCACGCATACAGGTCGCTCGACCCCGACAGCCGGTACCCGAGATCCCGTACGTCCGGCAGCGCGCCCCGCCAGAAGTCCCGTACGGCATTGCGGTACCGGTCGTTCCACTCGGTCCACAGCGGCGGGAAGGCCCCCACCTGATAGCCGCCCGACCCTACGTCCCACGGCTCGGCGATCAGCTTCACCCGCCGCAGCACCGGGTCCTGCGCGATGACCGCGAGGAACGGCGACAGCATGTCCACGTCGTGCATGGACCGGGCGAGGGCGGCTGCCAGATCGAAGCGGAAGCCGTCGACGCCCATCTCCGTCACCCAGTAGCGGAGTGAATCCGTGATCAGGCGCAGCACATGGGGCTGGACCACATGGAGCGTGTTGCCGCAGCCCGTGTAGTCGGCGTAGCGCCGCGCGTCCGACTGCAGCCGGTAGTACCCCCGGTTGTCGATCCCCTTCAGCGACAGCGTCGGGCCGAGCTCGCCCGCCTCCGCCGTGTGGTTGTAGACCACGTCGAGGATGACCTCGATGCCGGCCGCGTGCAGCGCGCGCACCATGCGCTTGAACTCGCCGACCTGCTGGCCAGTCGTACCGGATGCGGCGTACGCGGCGTGCGGCGCGAAGTAGCCGATGGAGTTGTAGCCCCAGTAGTTCCTCAGACCGCGGCGCAGCAGATGGTCCTCGTGCGCGAACTGGTGCACGGGCAGCAGCTCCACAGCCGTGACGCCCAGCTTGACGAGGTGTTCGACGGCGGCGGGGTGCGCCAATCCGGCGTAGGTGCCGCGCAGGTCCTCCGGAATCCCCGGATGCAGGGCGGTGAACCCCCTGACGTGCAGCTCGTAGATGACCGAGTCCGCCCACGGGGTCTTCGGGCGGCGGTCGTCGGCCCAGTCGTCGTCATCGTGGACCACGACACCCTTGGGAACGTACGGCGCCGAGTCCCGGTCGTCGCGCACGGTGTCCGCGACCTGCTGCTGCGGCCAGTCGCGGACGTGTCCGTAGACCTCCGGCGGCAGGCTGAAGTCGCCGTCCACCGCGCGCGCGTACGGGTCGAGAAGCAGCTTCGCCGGGTTCCAGCGGCCGCCGGTCCACGGGTCCCAGCGGCCGTGCACCCGGTAGCCGTAGCGCTGCCCGGGCATCACACCCGGCACGAAGCCGTGCCAGATCTCGTGCGTCAGCTCGGTCAGCCGGGCGCGGGTCTCCTTGCCGGCCTCGTCGAACAGGCACAGCTCCACCGCCTCCGCCCCGCCCGCCCACAGCGCGAAGTTGGTGCCCGCGACCCCGTCCGGGCCGACCCGGAACCTGGATCCCAGCGGCATCGGCGCACCCGGCCGCACGGGCACGCCCGGCACCTTGCGGGACGCGCCGTTGACCACGCCGGCCGGGCGTTCACCCTCTTCGGCGCGCCCCTCGGCCACCGCCTCCTGCTCGGCTGCGCTGGACACCAGTCCGCCTCCCACGGCTCACGGAACGACCTTGAAGCAGCGCACAGCGTCCCGGCCGCGGCTCCCCTTTGCGTCGTCCTCCCCACTGTTCTGCCCAGAGCTTGGCCAAACGACCCCGGCGTGCGGTTCGGCAGCGACCTGAAGGGGCGCGGGGCCCCGCCGCGTCAGCGGCTGGTGCCACAGCCGACATGCGGCTCCGCCGCGGGGCACGACCAGCCACAACGGCGCCGCGGCTGATCGATGGCTCAGCCCGCGGAGCGCACCGCACACACGTTTCCCCAGGGCGGGGCCGGTCGTTGGGAAGCTCGTGAGGCATGGACAAGGGCGCGCACGGCGCGCGGGGGCCGCGTTGGCCGCCGTACTGACATGGGCAGGACTGCTGGCCGGAGCCGCCGGCTGTACTGCGGACCCGGCGGACCGCACCGACATCGGTGAGGCGTTCGGCAAGGCTCCGGCACCCGAGGACGTCATCCGGATCTCCCCGGACGACAACAGCAAGGGCGTCCGCCCCGGCCGCAGGCTCCAGGTGCGGGTGCCCAGCGGCCGCCTGGAGTCGGTGAAGGTCGTCAAGTCCCAGGACGCACAGGACTCCGAGGTGCCCGGCCGTATCTCCGAGGACGGCCTGCGCTGGGAACCCGACGAGAGCCGGCTCGCGCTGGCCGCCAAGTACACCGTCGACGCGGTGGCCCTGGACGGCCACGGCCGCAGGTCCGCACGGCACGCGACCTTCACCACCTTCGTCCCCGACGAGCGGTTCATCGGCTACGTCACCCCGGAGAACCGTTCCACGGTCGGCACCGGAATGATCGTCTCTCTGGAGTTCAACCGTGAGATCGAGCGCCGCGCGGCCGTCGAGCGGGCCATTCACGTCACCGCGCGACCACCGGTCGAGATCCGCCCGCACTGGTTCGGCAAGGACCGCCTCGACTTCCGCCCCCAGCGGTACTGGAAACCCGGCACCCAGGTCACCGTCTCCCTCCGCCTCCGCGACGTCGAAGGCGCGCCCGGTGTCTACGGGCTGCAGTACAAGACGTTCTCCTTCACCGTCGGCCGCAGCCAGGTCTCCGTGGTCGACGCGGCCGCGCACACCATGCAGGTACGGCGGGACGGCGCGCTGCTCGCCACGGTCCCGATCACGGCCGGGGCGCCCAAGCACACCACCTACAACGGGAAGATGGTGGTGATGGAGATGCATGAGCTGACCCGTATGAACGGTGCCACGGTCGGCTTCAAGAAGCAGAACGGCAAGGGCGAGTACGACATCCCGGACGTCCCGCACGCCCTGCGCCTCACCGACTCCGGCACCTTCCTGCACGGCAACTACTGGGCGCCGAACGCCCCCGGCCACGTCAACGTCAGCCACGGCTGCGTCGGGCTCATGGACGTCAAGGGCGGCAGCTCCGACACCCCGGCCGGCTGGTTCTTCGACCGCAGCCTCGTCGGGGACGTCGTCGAGGTCGTCCACAGCAATGACAAAAAGGTCGCTCCCGACAACGGTCTCGGAGGGTGGAACATGGGCTGGAAGGCATGGAAGGCGGGCAGCGCGGTCAAATAACCCGAAGGGGGACGGGGCTTGCGCCAGGTGCATGGTCAAAGTTGCGACTGAACGGTGACATTCAGCTGACACGATCCCCAAAATCTTGCAGTTAATATGCGCCAATGCGCGCGGCGGGACGCGCCGGGGTGCGGGCCCGAACAGGGCCCGCGAGGGGAGAACAACTTGAACGTGCGGCCGATATCGGGGGCGTCGGTTGACGCGCGCAGGCGTGGGGGCAAGGGGCGGCTGGCACTCGTGTCCGGGGTGCTGCTGCTGGCCGTCACCGCCTGCGGAGGGGGCGGCTCCGGTTCCGGATCCGGTTCCGGCGACGGCAAGGGCAAGGATGCGGGCGCGGCGCAGACCAAGCAGTCGGTGGCCGTCGTCACCATCGCCCCCAAGGACGGCGCGAAGTCCGTCGAGACCAGCGGCGTACTGAAGGTCGGCGCAAGCAAGGGCAAGCTGACCGAGGTCGAGGTCAAGGACGCGAAGGGCTCGGAGATATCCGGGAAGATCACCGCCGACGGCTCCGGCTGGACGCCGTCCACCCATCTGGCCGCGTCCACCAAGTACACGGTGCACGCGGTCGCGAAGGACTCCGAGGGGCGTGAGGCGGCCGAGGACTCCAGCTTCACCACGCTCACCCCGCAGAACACCTTCATCGGCACCTTCACTCCCGAGGACGGCTCCACCGTAGGCGTCGGGATGCCGTTCTCCGTCCGCTTCACCCGGGGCATCACACATCCCGGGGACGTCAAGAAGGCCATCACCGTCAAGACCGAACCGGCCGTCGACGTCGAGGGCCACTGGTTCGGCAACGACCGCCTCGACTTCCGCCCGGAGCACTACTGGAAGTCCGGTACGAAGGTCACGGTGAGCCTGAACCTCGACGGCGTCGAGGGCCGGCCCGGCGTCTACGGCACGCAGCACAAGACGGTGGAGTTCACCATCGGCCGCAACCAGGTCTCCGTCGTCGACGCCAAGACCCACCAGATGCAGGTCACCCAGGACGGCAAGGTCATCAAGACCATCCCGGTCACCACCGGCAAGCCGGGCTACGACACCTGGAACGGCCAGATGGTGATCAGCGAGAAGCTCCGGGTGACCCGCATGAACAGCGAGACGGTCAACCTCGGCAAGGAGTACGACATCAAGGACGTGCCGGACGCGATGCGGCTGACCGACTCCGGCACCTTCCTGCACGGCAACTACTGGTCCGGCGACGCCTTCGGCAACTACAACGCCAGCCACGGCTGCATCGGCCTGCGGGACGTGCGGGGCGGCTACGACCGAGGCCTGCCGGCCGGCTGGATGTACGACCACTCCATCGTCGGCGATGTGGTGATCGTCAAGCACGCCCATGACGACACCGTCTCCCCGGACAACGGGCTCAACGGCTGGAACATGTCGTGGGAGCAGTGGAAGTCGTAGACGTGTGTCGAGGTACGGCCCCGGTGTGAGCGATCGCACCGGGGCCGTTGTCGTTAGCGCACGTTAACCTGCCCTCATGACCGTGAATCTCGAAGTCGCCGAAGGCGTCGGCACGATCCGCCTCGACCGCCCGCCCATGAACGCGCTGGACGTCGCCACCCAGGACCGGCTCAAGGAGCTGGCCGAGGAGGCGACCCGGCGTGACGACGTACGGGCCGTGATCGTGTACGGCGGGGAGAAGGTGTTCGCGGCGGGCGCGGACATCAAGGAGATGCAGAACATGGACCACACGGCGATGGTCCTGCGCGCCCGCGCCCTCCAGGACTCGTTCACCGCGGTGGCCCGCATCCCCAAGCCGGTGGTGGCGGCGATCACGGGCTACGCGCTCGGCGGCGGCTGTGAGTTGGCGCTGTGCGCGGACTACCGGATCGCGGCCGAGAACGCCAAGCTGGGCCAGCCGGAGATCCTGCTGGGCCTGATCCCGGGCGCCGGCGGCACCCAGCGGCTGTCCCGGCTGGTCGGCCCGTCGAAGGCG
This sequence comes from Streptomyces sp. NPDC051172, assembly GCF_040682555.1. Taxonomy (NCBI): domain Bacteria; kingdom Bacillati; phylum Actinomycetota; class Actinomycetes; order Kitasatosporales; family Streptomycetaceae; genus Streptomyces; species Streptomyces sp. NPDC051172. Next base: position 8,367 of record NZ_JBFBBE010000094.1, on the reverse strand, counting down.
AAGGACCTGATCTTCACCGGCCGGATGGTCAGGGCGGACGAGGCGCTGACGCTGGGTCTGGTGGACCGGGTGGTGCCGGCCGAGGAGGTCTACACCGCCGCGCACGAGTGGGCGGCGAAGCTGGCACAGGGCCCGGCGATCGCGCTGCGGGCCGCGAAGGAGTCCGTCGACACCGGTCTGGAGACGGACATCGAGACGGGCCTCGCCGTCGAACGGAACTGGTTCGCGGGCCTGTTCGCGACGGAGGACCGTGAGCGCGGGATGCGCAGCTTCGTGGAGGAGGGACCGGGCAAGGCGAAGTTCCTCTGAACCGCTTGCAATTGACACGATGTCTGATCCGGGGTCCCTCGATGGGGCGGTTTATGGGAGCCTTAAGGCAACCTTAAGTCTGCCTTGTCGAGGGAGACCGTCGATTGCCACCAGGAGGGCCTTCAGCCCAGGTCGGGCGGGCTGTGGATGCCTCTGAACTGCCCTTGGCATATGTCAACCGACCTATTCGGAACGACGTATTCCGGGGGGCGTATTCCTCAGGAACGGCCCCGGAGGACGCTCTGGGCGGCCATGATGGGGGGCATGGCGGGGCTGGAGGGCATCGAACAGCCGCGGGGACACGGCCGTGCGACGGCGGCGCGCTGGTCGCCCGCGGTAGAGGACGAACGGGCGCTCAAGGCGCTCGAGTTGTTCGGCAACCCGACCGAGGCGGAGGTCCCGCTGCCGTCCCGTCCGGAGTCCGCCGCCACCGCCCGCCGGCTCACCCAGGTCGTGGTCCTGCGCCAGTGGGGCCTGACACCCAAGATGACGGAGGACGCCGTCCTGCTCGTCTCCGAACTGGTCGGCAACGCGGTCCGCCACACCGGCGCCCGGGTCTTCGGCCTTCGCATGCGCCGCCGCCGGGGCTGGATCCGCATCGAGGTCCGCGATCCCTCCCGGGGCCTGCCCTGTCTGATGCCGGTCCAGGAGACGGACATCAGCGGCCGGGGCCTGTTCCTGGTCGACAAGCTCTCCGACCGCTGGGGAGTCGACCTCTTACCGCGCGGCAAGACGACCTGGTTCGAGATGAGGGTCGCCGACCGCTAGTGGGGGCTGCCGTCCCTGGGGGCCGCACCCCCCTGAACCCCGTCGGCCTGACGGCCTCGTCCTCAAGCGCCGGACGAGCTGGATGGGGCTGAAGTGGGCTGAATTTCTTCTTGCGCGACCCGAAGAATGTCCCCCGATCGGACCAATCGGCCCTTTTCTTACCCTTCCCCTCTTAAATGGTGCGGTGACCTCGACCGACCGCCGCACGGCGCTCCGCACGGGTGCCGGCCTCCTTGCCGCAGGCGCCCTCACCGCAGGGTGCGCCCCGAACGGCGCCGGCGCGCACCCCACTTCACCGGCGCACCCGTCGTCCACCCCGTCGTCCACCCCGTCCCCCACGCCATCCGCCGCCCCCGTCCCCCGCCGCCTCCCCGGTCAACCCGCCCAGCTCACCCACGGCCCCCGCACCCACCCCCGGGTCGCCCTCACCTTCCACGGCCAAGGTGACCCCGCCGTCGCCCACTCCCTCCTCACCGAGGCCGAGAAGCGCGGTGCCCGCCTCACCGTCCTGGCCGTGGGCAGCTGGCTCGACCAGTACCCGGACATGGCCCGCCGCATCGTCGACGGCGGCCACGACCTCGGCAACCACACCCAGCGCCATCTCGCCGTCAACACCATGTCCGAGGCCGACGCCCGCAGCGAGATCACCGCCTGCGCCGACCGCCTGGAGCACCTCACCGGCTCCATCGGCACCTGGTTCCGCCCCTCCCGCGCGCCCCTCGCGTCCCCGCTGGTCCTGCGTCTGGCCCGCAGCGCCGGCTATCCGCACGTCCTCTCGTACGACGTCGACTCCCTCGACTACACCCGGCCCGGCGCCGATGCCGTCCAGCGCAAGGTCCTCGACGAGGTCCGCAACGGCTCCGTGGTGAGCATGCATTTCGGGTACCCGGACACGGTCGCTGCCCTCCCCGTCGTACTGGAAGAACTCGCCCGCCGCGGCCTGGCCGCGGTGACCACCACGGAGCTGTTCAGCTGATGAACCCCACCCGGCTCACCCACGCCCTCATCGCGACCGCCGCCCTCGTCTCGCTCACCACCCTCGCCGCCTGCACCGGCGCCCCCCACCACGAGGACGAGGCCCTCGGCAAGAAGGCCGCCGTCGCCCCGCCGAACAAGAAGGCCGCCGTCCAGGGCCTGGCCGGGATGCCGCCCGTCCTCGACCCGAACGACGTGTATGCGGCCGACCGCCCGAACCGGCTCTCCCCGGTGGTGAAGGACTTCCCGTCCCGCGTCTACGTCCCCAACACCAACTCCAACACGGTCTCCGTCATCGACCCGAAGACGTACAAGGTCATCGAGACGATCCCGGTCGGCAGGCAGCCCCAGCACGTCGTCCCGTCCTGGGACATGAAGACGCTGTGGGTCAACAACGACCGGGGCAACACCCTCACTCCCATCGACCCGCGGACGGGGAAGGCCGGCAAGGCCGTCGACGTGCACGACCCCTACAACCTCTACTTCACGCCGAACGGCAAGTACGCGATCGTCATGGCCTCTCTCGACCGCGCACTCGTCTTCCGTGACGCGCACACCATGAAGGTCGAGAAGACCGTTCCGGTCAGCTGCTACGGCGTCAACCACGCCGACTTCTCCGTCGACGGCCGCTACTTCATCGTCTCCTGCGAGTTCAGCGGTGAGCTGCTCAAGGTCGACACGGAGCAGATGAAAGTGATCGGGCAGCAGAAGCTGCCGTTCCGTGGCGCGATGCCGCAGGACGTCAAGATCTCGCCGGACGGCAAGAAGTTCTACATCGCCGACATGATGGCCGACGGCGTGTGGATCCTGGACGGCGACAAGTTCACCAAGCCCACCCTCCTGCCCACCGGCAAGGGCGCCCACGGCCTCTACGTCAGCCGCGACTCGCGCGAGATGTACATCTCCAACCGCGGCGAAGGCACCATCTCCATCTTCGACTTCGCGCAGAACAGGCTCACCGAGAAGTGGCACCTGCCGAACGGCGGCAGCCCCGACATGGGCGGCGTCTCGGCGGACGGCAAGGTCCTGTGGCTGTCGGGGCGCTACAACTCCGAGGTGTACGCCATCGACACCCGCACCGGCACCCAGCTGGCCCGCATCAAGGTCGGCAGGGGCCCGCACGGTCTCGCGGTGTACCCGCAGCCGGGCCGCTACTCGCTCGGTCACACGGGCATCTTCCGCTGAAACACGGTGAGTTGAGGGGCCCGGGACACGCCGCCGAACGGGTGACCTCGCGCATTCGGCCGCCGTGGGTTGGGGATCGTCCACCCCATGATCACAACTCGCCTGCGGCGGCGGGCCGCTGCCGTCGTCCTGTCCCTCACGGCCCTCTTCGCGACGACGGCCGCGACAGCCCCCACCGCCACCCCCGCGAAGGCCGCCGCTCCTGCCTGTCCCCAGTTCGACGACCCGGTCAAGGCGGCCGTCGACCGCCGAGTCGACGTCGACCGCATCACGCCCCGACCCGTCTGGCGCAAGACCTGCGGCACGCTCTACCGCAGCGACAGCCGCGCCCCCGCGACCGTCTTCGAGCAGGGCTTCCACCCCAAGGACGTCATCAACGGCCAGTACGACATCGAGCAGTACGTCCTGGTCAACCAGCCCTCCCCGTACGTGTCGACGACGTACGACCACGACCTCTACAAGACCTGGTACAAGTCGGGCTACAACTACTACATCGACGCTCCCGGCGGCGTCGACGTCAACAAGACCATCGGCGACACCCACAAATGGGCCGACCAGGTCGAGGTGGCCTTCCCCGGCGGCATCGCGCGGCAGTACATCATCGGCGTCTGCCCGGTCGACAAGAAGACCAAGGTCGAGATCATGAGCGACTGCGAGAGCAATCCGTACTACGAGCCGTGGCACTGAGCAGCAGCGCTTCCGAGCCCACGGGACGGTAGCCCGCAGCCTGGAACGCCCGCATGCTGCGGGCGTTCCCCGGCGACACCTGGGCCCACACCGGCTCCCCGGCCAGCTGCCGCGCCGCCGTCATCAGTTGCCGCCCCAGCCCCCGGTGCCGCACCTCCTCGTCCACCTCGACCGCAACCTCCAGCCGCCCGGCGACCCCGCGCCCCAGCACCACCACGCCGCCCTGCGCCGCCCACAGCCGCACGTCGTCGCGGTGCGTACGGGCCCGGGCGGCCCGGGGATGACCGGCGTCGGTGATCTCCGTCAGGGTGAGGGGAGGCCCGCCCGGCAGTGGATCACCGACCAGGAGCGCGTCGATCGTGTCGGTCCGGCGACCCGTCCGCTCCAGCAGGGCCGTGAGGAACCGCGCGTTCATGCTCGCGGCCAGTTCGTCGCTGTCGACGGCGCGCAGTGTCTCGTACACCCAGTCCGGATCCTCGTCGGTGAAGACGACGGAGTGCGCGGTGAAGGCGATGACCCCGGCGTCCCGGTGCGAGGCCTGCGGCACGACGGTCGTATTGCCGTCCGACGGCGGGAAGACACCGCGGGCCGCCGCGTCGAGAACGTCCCGCAACGTCTCCATCGCGCTCGCTCCTTGTGTCTCCACCCACTGGAAGGCCCAGACTCGCACACATGCTGCGTTATCCGGGGGGAGACCCCCCAGACCCCCCGTACGACGGCACCGGACTTCTCACCATCGGCGAGCTGGCGCGGTCCACCGGACTGACCGTGCGCACCATCCGCTACTGGTCCGACGAGGGCGTCCTGACCCCCGTGACCCGCTCCTCCGGCGGCTACCGGCTCTACGACGCCGCCTCCGCCGCCCGTCTGGAGCTGATCCGCACGCTGCGTGAACTGGGCCTCGGCCTGGACGACGTACGCAAGGTGCTGGACGGGGAGCGGACGGTCGCTCAGGTCGCGGCGGCGCACGTGGTGGCGCTGGACGCGCAGATCCGCTCGCTGAAGGTGACCCGCGCGGTGCTGTCGACCGTGGCGCGACGCGGCTCGACCGCAGAGGAGATGACCCTGATGAACAAACTGGCGCGGCTGTCGGCCGCCGAGCGGGCCCATATCGTCGAGGACTTCACGACGGAGATCTTCGACGGGCTCGACACGGCGGACCCCGACATCCGCAAGCGGATGCGGTTCGCCCCGGCGGATCTGCCGGACGAGCCGACCCCCGAGCAGGTCGACGCCTGGGTGGAGCTCGCCGAGATGATGCAGGACCCCGGGTTCCGGACGCTGATGCGCAGGATGATCGAGTTCAACGCGGCGGACCGCGGCCCGGACGTGCCCGCGGGCACCTCGCTGTGGTTCATGAGCCGCCTGGTGCAGCTCGCGGGTCAGGCCCTGGAGCGGGGCGTCGCCCCCGAGGCGCCCGAGGCCGAGGACCTCCTGCGCGGGCTGCTCGGTGACACGGACCCCGCCGAGGTGCTGAAGCGGCTGGAGGCGGGCTCCAACGTCCGCGTGGCCCGCTACCGCCAGTTGTGGGCGGTCGTGGCGGGGCTCGGACCGCAGGCGGCGTACGAGGCGGAGTTCGCCTGGGTGGTCGCCGCACTGAAGGCCCGCGTGGCCAGCTAATCTGACCTGCGTCAACACGACGGCAAGACACGCAGTCACGGAGAAAAGGGGCGGATCGGTGGCCGACATCGAAGCAGCACGCAAGGAGTTCCAGCGGATCGACACCGACGGCGACGGGTTCATCACCGCCGCCGAGTTCAAGACCGCCCTCGCCCAGGGGGGCGACTGGAACGTCACCGAGTCGGTCGCCGCGGTGATCATCAAGACCCGTGACCTGAACGGCGACAAGGTGCTGTCGTTCGACGAGTTCTGGGCGTACCTGAACAAGTAGGACCTGCCGGGGGTGCCCGTCCGCACGGCGGACGGGCACCCCTTCGTCGTGCCGCGCGGGCCGGCCTCAGGACACCTGCCTCCGGTACTGCCCCGGCGCCACCCCGAACTCCCGCTTGAACGCCTTGGCGAAGGCGAACTCCGAGGTGTAGCCCGCGCGTTCGGCGATCCGCCGCAGGGGGAGGTCCTCCTCGCGCAGCAGGCGGCCCGCGGTCGTCATGCGCCACCAGGTGAGGTAGGCGAGCGGCGGTTCGCCGACCAGCGTGGTGAAGCGGCGGGCGAAGGCGGCGCGGGACAGACCGCTCTCGGCGCCGAGCTCCTCGACCGTCCAGGGGCGGCCCGGGTCGCCGTGGATGGCGCGCAGGGCCGCGGCCACGGCCGGGTCGTCGAGCGCGGCCGACCAGCCGGTGGCCTTGCGGTCGTGCTGCCACCAGGCGCGCAGGATGTACAGCAGCAGAGTGTCGAGCAGCGAGGTGACGATGGCGTCCGAGCCGGGCTGCGGCTCCTCCAGCTCCATGCCGAGCAGCTCCACCGCCGCCCGCAGCGAGCGGTGGGCGCCGACCTGGGCGGGCAGGTGCACCACGTCCGGCAGTTCGGAGACCAGACGGTGGGTGCGGCTGCGGTCCATCTGGTAGGCGCCGCAGAGCAGGACCGCGTCCGGCGTGCCCGCCCTCGGCGTGGGCGGCGGTGCGGGCCACCGGTTGTCCGACCCCGGCCGTACGTGCTCCAGCGGCACGTCGAGCCCGCTGGCCAGCGCGTGTCCCCGGCCGTGCGCCAGGAACACCACGTCCCCGGGCCCGACCGCGACCGGCTCGCCCTCCGCCGGGATCAGCCACGCCGACCCGCGCAGCACCACATGGAACCCGGCCCCCGGGGATGCCTCGAACCGCATGCCCCAGGGCGCGTACTTGTCCCGGCGCGAGGAGTGCGGCCGCCCGGTGCGCATCGCGCTCACGGCGTCACTGAGTACGTCCATGTCCGAACGGTAGCCGGAGGCCGTACCGGAGAGACGATCGGACAGAAAAGGGAGAGTGGTGGACATGGATCGTCTCGCATCCCGCCGCCTAGCGTGTTCCGCATGCCAATTACCGCACGCACAGTGCTTTTCCATGAAATCGGCGGACCTGAGGTGCTGATGGTCGAGGACGTGACCGTCCCCGACCCCGCCCCGGGCCAAGTGCTCGTAAGGGTCGAGGCGTTGGGCCTCAACCGTGCCGAGGCTCTTTTCCGGAGCGGCGGTTACTACTACCAGCCCGCCCTGCCCGCCTCCCGTCTCGGCTACGAGGCCGCGGGCGTCGTCGAGGCGGTCGGCGAGGGCGTGACCGAACTCGCGGTCGGCGACCCGGTGATGACCGGCCCCGGCATCGAGATGAGCGCCCAGGGCGTGTACGCCGAGCAGGTCGTCCTCCCGGAGACCGCGGTCCTGCGCCGCCCTGCCTCCGTCGACGCCGTCACCGGCGCAGCGGCCTGGCTGGCGTACACCACCGCGTACGGCGCCCTGCTGGAGACCGCCGGCCTCAGGCCCGGCGACCATGTGCTGATCACCGGCGCGTCCAGCGGCGTCGGCACCGCGGCGATCCAGGTCGCCCGCCGCATCGGCGCGATCCCGCTCGCCACCACCCGCACCGAGGAGAAACGGGACCGGCTGCTGGAGCTCGGCGCGGCCGAGGTGATCGTCACCGGCGGATCGACACCCGAGGCCGTGGCCAAGGAGGTCAAGCGGCTCACCGCCGGCAACGGCGCCGAAGTGATCTTCGACGCGATCGGCGGCCCCGGCTTCGGCCCGCTCGCCGACGGCCTGGCACCGGGCGGCTCCGTGGTCGTCTACGGCTGGCTGGACACGCGCCCGGCCGAGATCCCCCGGAACTGGCCCTTCACCCTCCACACCTACGCCAACATGATCCTCACCAACACGCCCGCCGGCCGCCGCCGCTCGACCTCCTTCCTCAACGCGGGCCTTGCCGACGGCGGGTTCCGGCCGGTCGTCGGCGAGGTACTCGACGGCCTCGACCGCATCCAGGACGCCCACCGCCTGATGGAGTCCAACCGGCACACGGGCAAGATCGTCGTACGGGTCTGAGGGCCCTCACCCGTTTGCCGCAGCCGCGGAATAGGCCACCGATCTCCGAGGTTGACGCGACCCAGACCTATGCACGTGCATCGTCCAGGGAAGGGCCTGTCATGAAGATCGGCATCATCGGCGCGGGCAACATCGGCGGCAACCTCACCCGGCGGCTCACCGCACTCGGCCACGACGTCTCCGTCGCCAACTCCCGCGGTCCCCACACCCTCACCGAACTGGCCGAGGAGACCGGCGCGACCCCCGTACCCGTGGAGGAGGCGGCGCGCGGCGCGGAGGTCGTGGTGATCACGATCCCCGTCAAGGCGATCCCGGACCTGCCGGCGGGCATCCTCGACGGCGCGGCCGAGAACGTCGCCGTGATCGACACCGGCAACTACCGGGGTTGAACTCGCGGTGGCGGGCCGATCGATCATCCGGCTCCCATGATCAGTCCGGTCTCGATGAGGCAGCCGTCGATCAGGTCCGACCGG
>NZ_JBFBBE010000093.1:0-35755 GCF_040682555.1 Streptomyces sp. NPDC051172 | reverse complement strand
CACATCTGGACGAAGCGCGCAGCTTTTTCCGATGCCTCGATGTCCAGGACGCCGGCGAGGGTCTGCGGCTGGTTGGCGACGATGCCCACCACCTGGCCGTCCAGGCGGCCCAGTGCGCAGATGATGTTGCGGGCCCAGCGCTCGTGGACCTCCAGGTACTCGCCGTCGTCGACGATCTCCTCGATCACCTTGGCCATGTCGTACGGCCGGTTGCCGTCCGCCGGGACCAGGTCGAGCAGCACGTCGCTGCGCCGGTCCGCGGCGTCCGTGGACTCCACCCGCGGCGGGTTCTCCCGGTTGTTCTGCGGGAGGAGGGAGAGCAGGTAGCGGACTTCGGCGATGCAGGTCTCTTCGTCGTCGTAGGCGAAGTGGCAGACCCCGGAGGTCTCGGCGTGCACGTCGGCACCGCCCAGGCCGTTCTGGGTGATCTCCTCGCCCGTCACCGCCTTGACCACGTCCGGGCCGGTGATGAACATCTGCGAGGTCTCGCGGACCATGAACACGAAGTCCGTCAGGGCCGGAGAGTACGCGGCGCCGCCGGCGCAGGGGCCGAGCATCACGCTGATCTGCGGGATGACGCCGGACGCCTTGGTGTTGCGTTGGAAGATGCCGCCGTACCCGGCGAGCGCGGAGACACCCTCCTGGATGCGGGCGCCGGCGCCGTCGTTCAGCGATACCAGCGGGGCGCCCGCCGCGATGGCCATGTCCATGATCTTGTGGATCTTGGTGGCGTGGGCCTCGCCCAGCGCGCCGCCGAAGATGCGGAAGTCATGGGCGTAGACGAAGACCGTGCGGCCCTCCACCGTGCCCCAGCCGGTGATCACACCGTCCGTGTACGGCTTCTTCGCCTCCAGGCCGAAGCCGACCGCGCGATGGCGACGCAGCTGCTCGACCTCCTGGAAGGAGCCCGGGTCGAGGAGCAGCTCGATGCGCTCCCGGCCGGTCAGCTTCCCCCTGGCGTGCTGGCGTTCGGTGGCCTTCGGGTTCGTTCCGTCCCGGGCCTCCTCCTTGAGCAGCCGGAGTTCGTCCAGGCGTTCGCGCACGTTGGGCGGCGAGGCTGTCCTGACGGCCGGGTCGGCGGTGGTTGTGTCGGTTGCGAGCATGGGTCTCTCACTCTCGTGTGGAACCGTGGTGGGCGACCACGCGGTCCGCGCCGTACGGCAGGACGCCCACCAGGGCGACGGCGAGGATGGACAGGGCGGCCGTCCGCTCTCCCGCGCCCGAGGCGACGACCGCGGCGACCACGGCCGGGATCAGAGCAGCCGCGAACTGAACGGCGGTCTGGTACAGGGCCGTGGCGGTCGCCCGCTCGGATGCCGCGATCCGCGACGTGGCCTGGATGTTCAGCGCCGCGAAAGCCAGCACGAATCCGGCGCCCATCAGCAGCAGCGACGGCAGTACGTCGGTGGTGTAGCGGACGGTCGTACCGGACGCCCGTACGGCGTACAGCAGACAGGCCGCCACCGGGCACAGCGCTCCCAGGGCGATCAGCCGAGCCGTGCCGAACCGCTTCACCAGCCGCTGCGTCAGCAGCGTGGTGACGACCACCGGGGCGCTCGCCGGCAGGAAGGCCAGCGCCGTCTGCCAGGGGGACCAACCGTGCTGGGTCTGCAGGCGCTCCGTGGCGAGCAACAGCAGCCCCAGGTAGGAGCCGTTGAGGGCCGCTGCGCCGAGCATCGAGCGGACGAGCATGGTGTTGGCGAGCACCTCGATGCGGATCAGCGGCTGCCGCGCGAACCGTTCCGCGGTGACGAAGACCGCTGCGAGCAGCGCGGCGAGTGCGAAGGCGATGACCGTGGGCGGCGCGGACCAGCCGGCCCGGGAGACCGACATCACCCCGTACACCAGCGCTGACAGCGCTCCGGTGAAGGACGCGGCGCCGGTCGCGCCGAAGGACCGCCCTGTCGACGGACTCGGCTCGTCGACCGGTACGAGCCGCAGTCCGAGGACGAGGAGGACGAGTACGGCGGGAGCGGGGAACAGGAAGGCCCACCGCCAGCCGACCCCGGTGAGCGCCCCGGACAACAGCAGTCCGGAGGTGAACCCGGCGGCGCCGAAGAACGCGTACACCGAGACCGCCCGGTCGCGGTCCGGGCCCTCGCGGAACGCGGCACCGATGATCGCGAGGCCGGTGGGAGCGGTCAGCGCGGCACAGCAGCCCTTGACGAACCTCATGGCGATCAGCAGCCACGGCTCGCTCGTCAGCCCGGCCATCAGGGAGGCGGCCGCGAAGGCGAGGAGTGCGGCCAGATAGACCCGGCGGCGACCCAGCCCCTCCACCACACGGGCACCGAACAGCAGCAGCCCGCCGAACCCCAGAGCGAACCCGCTGACCAGCCATTGCGATGAGACCAACGGCATCCTGAGGTCCGCGCCGACCGAGGGCAGCGCCACGATCACCACGGACACCTCGAGCGCGTCGATGAGCATGTTGCCCGCCAGCACGATCAGCAGGCCCCACTGCCCCGCACCCCACCGCCCGGCCGTCGGCCTGGCTTCGGGGGATCCCCACGCTCCCTCTGCAACACTCCTGGGTCTCGTCATCGGTGGTCCGTCCTTCAGCCGAGCAGCGTTCCGCCGCTGGCGTCGATGAACGCCCCGGTGACCCAGCGTGCGTCGGGGGAGGCGAGGAAGGCCACGACGTCGGCGACGTCCTGCGGCTCCCCGACCCGGCCGAACGCCGACAGCTGCGCCATCTGTTCGACCGCCTCCGGTATGTCGAACACGGGACTGCCGTTGCGGGTGATGCCCGGCGCCACGCTGTTGATGGTGATGTTGCGTGGTGCGAGGAACTTGGCGAAGTGCAGGGCGAGTTGTTCCACCGCTCCCTTCGTCATCGCGTACGCGATCTCGTCGGGATTGGCGAAACGGGTGAGGCCGGAGGAGATGTTGACGATACGGCCCCCCTCGGTCAGGTTGGCCAGGGCCCGCTGGATGATGAAGAACGGCGCCCTGACATTGACGGCGAACAGCCGGTCGAACTTCTCCTGGGTGGTGTCCTCCACGGAGACACCGCCCATCACCCCGGCGTTGTTGACGACGATGTCCAGATCGGTCGACCCGGTGCGCTCCTTCAACCCCTGTTCGAGGGCGAGGAACAACTCGTGGACGTCGCCGGGCACACCGAGTTCGGCCTGCACGACGAAGGCCCGGCCGCCGTCACTCTCGATCGACGCGACGACGCCCTCGGCCGCCGCCACGCCGGTGGAGCAGTGCACCGCGACGAGCGCCCCCTCCCGGGCCAGCTGTTCGGCGATCGCGCGGCCTATGCCCCGGCTCGATCCCGTGACCAGTGCCGTCTTGCCGCTGAGCCTGTTCATGTCGTGTCTCCGTTCGGCTGGGGGGTTTCGTGTGGTGCGTTCGACCGAGAGGTGTCGTGTGGCGCCGACGTGGTCGAGCCGCGCCGGCTCGCCGAACCAGGTCCGCAGGGCCGCGACCAGTGGTTCCGGGCCGGGAGGTCCGGCCGAGGCGATCCAGACGACATGGCCGTCCGGACGGACGAGCACGGCGTCGCTGCCGGACAGCCCGACGGTCTCGGGTCCGGCCGCCAGGACGTCCACCCGGTCCGCCCAGGGCGCGGCGGCCCGGCGCAGCCGCACGTGGTGTTCCGGGTCGCCGTAGGCGTCGATCAGCAGGCCCCGCCCGGAGCGCACGGGGTGACCGTGCGCCAGGCGGGCGCCCAGCAGCGAATGGCCGCCGGTGCCGGTGTCGTAGCGGATGTCCAGGCCGGATATCGCCCCGGCCAGCCGTTGCCGGACGGGTTCCAGGGCGATGAGTTCGGCGAGGACGCAGCGGGCGGCCTCCACCTCCGGGCCGCCGAGCAGCAGCAGCGCCTGGGCGTTGATGTTCGCCAGGACCCGTCGGCCGACGGCGTGGCGTTCCGTGTGGTAGCTGTCGAGGAGTCCGGCTGGTGCCCGGCCACTGATCTGGAGGGCCAGTTTCCAGCCGAGGTTGACCGCGTCCTGGAGGCCGAGGTTGAGTGCCTGGCCGCCGATGGGCATCTGCTGGTGGGCCGCGTCGCCCGCGAACAGCACGCGGCCGTGCCGGTACCGGGCCAGCTGGCGGGAGGCGTCGTCGAAGGAGTTCACCCACAGCGGTGTGCCATGGGAGATGTCCTCGCCGGTGACGCGCCGCCAGGCGTCGCGGATGTCGGCGAACTCCGGGTCCCGGGTGCGCTGTGCTGCGGCGCTGCCGAACTCGTGCACCATGACCCGGGTGACCCCCTGCGGACTGCGGGCCGCGATGGCCAGCCCGCGCTCCAGCCGCTGGAAGCGCCGGGCCGGGATGTCGATCCCGGCGACATCCGCCCGGATCAGCTCCCGGCCGGCGTCCCGGCCGGGGAACTCCGCCCCGGTGAGCCGGCGGACCGTGCTCTGCCCGCCGTCGCAGCCGACGAGGTACAGCGCACTGATCCGGACCGGCCCGGCGGGTCCCGACACCTCGGCCTCCACCCGGTCCTGACGAAGCGTCACCGAGGTGAGGGCGTGACCGCGTCGGAGACGGGCGCCGAGGGACAGGGCCCACTCCTGGAGGACCGCTTCCGTGCGGACCTGGGGGGCCTTCCACTGGCCGGGGTACGGGCCCGGCAGTGTCAGGTCCAGCGGGATGCCGCCGAAGTGGCCCGTGACGTCGTTCGGCAGTTCCCCGAAGCCGTTCAGCAGCGCCCGGGAGGCGAAGATCTCCATGGTGCGGGCGTGCAGGGTCGACGCACGTGACTCGGTGGTCGGTTCGGCCCTGCTCTCCACCACGACGACGTCCACCCCGCCGAGCCGCAGTTCCCCGGCGAGCATCAGCCCCACGGGACCCGCCCCCACCACGACGACCTGGGTCTCGATACGGGGTTGTACGTCAGCTGCGCCGGCCATGCTCAACCCTTGGCTTCGGCGTAGTCCCTGGCGTGGCCGAGCGTGGCCAGGCTGTTGGTGCTCAGCGCGCCCTGGACGTACTCGCGGGCCTCGGCGACGCCGGCCTCGGGGCCGAGGACGCGGGCGATGTTCTCCGGGTTGATCACCACGGTGTGCTGCGAGGACGCGGTGGTGACGACGGTGCCGTCCGCCTCCTCGTGCTCCACGAACGTCCAGTAGCCGGTGTGCAGGGACATCAGCGCGGGCAGGGTGATCTGCTTGTACGCGATCTTGTGGTGGGGGAAGGTCACCCGGATGGACTTCGTGGTGTGCGTGGAGCCGTCCTTGGCCCGGGTGTCCATCTCCAGGGTCTGCAGACCGTCGGCGTCTTCTTCGAACCGGACCTTGGCCACGTGCGGCAGTCGCTCGGCCCACAGCTGGGCCTCGTTGACGAAGTCGAAGGCGTTCTTGGCGGAGCCGTTGATCCGGACGCTGTCCTCGAAGGACAGCAGCAGCTCCCGGGACTGGGCGACGGCCAGTTCCACGTTGCCCTTCAGAGCCGCCAGTTCGGAGCGGGAGTTGCGGTCGACGGCGTTGTCGATCCACTCCAGGCTCTTCGGGTCGTCGTCGACCGCGCGGTAGTCGTGCAGCAGACGGATCCGGGACTCGCTGTCCGAGAGCGTCTCGATGACCCAGGTGCCGCCCATCGTGGCCACCGGAGGGGTCGATATCGTCTGGCGGAAACCGATCCGCAGGGCCTCGGGGTCGAGGGTGCGGCGCGAGGTCCAGTTCTTGGGCTCGCCGTTGGCGGTGGCCCAGATCCGGATGACCTCCTCCTTCTCACCGCGTTCCACATGGTCCACGTGGATGGTCGGTGGGAAGATCCTCGGCCAGTTCTCGACCTCGGCGATGAGCCGGTACACGTCGGCGGCCGGTGCCGCCACGACGATCTCGTGCTCGACCTCGCGAAGTGCGCTGGGGGGCATGTCTGTTCTCCTTTCCGGCGGGATCCCAAGGAGCCCGAGGGGCGGGTGCCGTACGGTCGGCGGTCAGAAGTTGCCGAGGCCGCCGCAGACGTTGAGGGCCTGCGAGGTGATGGAGGCAGCGGGGTCGGACGCCAGGTAGCCGACGAGACCGGCGACCTCTTCCGGGCTGGAATAGCGGCCGAGCGGGATCTTCGCGGAGAACTTCTCCATGATCGCCTCCTCGGTGGTGTCGTAGGCCGCGGCATAGCCCTGCCGGACGCGCTGCGCCATCGGCGTCTCGACATAGCCCGGGCAGACCGCGTTGACGGTGATGCCGGTCGGCGCCAGTTCATTGCCCAGGGCCTTGGTGAAACCGACGACACCGTGCTTGGAGGCCGAGTAGGGGGCGCCCAGGACCACGCCCTGCTTACCGGCCGTCGAGGCGATGTTGATGATGCGCCCGCGCTTCTTCTGACGCATGCCGCCGGTGTTGAGGACTTCCTTGGTCATCCGGAACACGCTGTGGAGATTGGTGTCGATGACGTCCTGCCACAGCTCCTCGTCGATGTCGGCGGTGACCCCACCACCGGACCGCCCGGCGTTGTTGACCAGCACGTCGACGGTGCCGAAGCGCTCGACGGCGGCTTCGACGAACTGTCGCACCGCGTCCGTCGAACGGACGTCGAGGACGGCGCCGTCCACGTCGAGGCCTTCCTCGCGCAGCTCCTTGACGGTGGCGGCGACGTTCTCGGCGTTCCGGGCGCCGATGAACACCCGATGGCCGGTCGAGGCCAGCAGCCGGGCGACGGCGAGCCCGATACCGCTCGTGGCACCGGAGACGAGCGCGACCTTCTGCGACGTTTCGCCGACGGTGTCCCGCTGTTCGGTGACAGGGGTGACGGTCATGTTCTTCCTCCGTGCTCGGTTCAGGCCGCGGCGGCGAGGTGGCTGTTGACCAGGTCGATGAGTGCGCGCGGCGTCGTCACGTCGGCCATCGCCGACTCGTCCAGCGAGATGCCGTACTCACGCTCGATGCGGCTGCTGGTCTCCAGCAGGGCGAGGGACTCGTAGCCCAGGTCCACGAACTCCATGTCGAGGATCTCGCCGTCGAGGTCGACGCCGTCGTCGGCGCCCGCGCCTTCGAGGAGGATCCGTTTGAGGTCGGCGAGAGTGAACGGGGACATGTTTGTTTCCCTTCCGGTTGTCGGGGTGTGCGGTGGGGGGTGGTGTGTGAGGGGGCGCGCCCGGTCGGCGGCCCCGTGCCGTCGGGCGGGTCAGACGGCCCGTACGACGAGCGCGGAGTTGAAACCGCCGTGGCCGCGGGCCAGTACCAGGGCGCTGCGCACGGGAAGACGGCGGGGCTCGCCGATGACCAGGTCGAGGTCATGGTCGGCGGACGGTTCGACGTTGCTGGTCGGCGGTACGACACCGTCCTGGACGGCCAGCAGCGCGGTCGCGACATCGAGGGCGGCGGCACCGGAGTAGAGCCGGCCGGTCATTGTCTTCGGCGCGGTCACGGGCACTCCGCGCGGGCCGAAGACCGCGGTGATCGCCTCCGCCTCGGCGCGGTCCAGGTCCGGGATGGCCGCCGCGTCCGCGAACACCACGTCGATGTCCGACGGCTGTGCCTCCGCGTCCGCCAGAGCCAGCTCGATCGCCTTGCCCAGCCCCGGCTCACAGCCGGTTTCCGGCGCGGGGTCGAATGTCGCGGCGTAGCCGGCGATCTCGCCGTACACGCGCGCTCCGCGCCGACGGGCCGCCGCCGCGTCCTCCACGATCAGGATGGCGCCGCCCTCGCCCGGCACATGTCCCCGGGCCCGAGCGTCGAACGGCACATAGGCGCGCGCGGGATCGTCGCTGGTGCTCAGACGGCCGCCGGCGAGCTGGGCCACCCAACCCCAGGTGCAGATCGAGGCGTCGACACCGCCGGAGACGACGAGCGGGGTCCCCTTGCGGATCTGGCGCCTGGCCTGCGCGAGGGCGTCCAGTCCGCCGGCCTGGTCGCTCACGACCACTCCGCTGGGGCCCTTCATTCCGTTGCGGATCGAGATCTGGCCGCTGTTGACGGCGTAGAACCAGGCGAACGACTGGTAGGCGCTGACGTACTCGCTGCCCTGGGACCACAGTTTGCGCAGTTCGCCCTGGCCGAACTCGAAGCCGCCGGAGGAACTGGCCGTGACCACACCCATGTCGAAGGCGGGCAGTTCACCCGGCTCCACGCCGGCGTCCCGCAGCGCCCAGTCCGCCGCCGCCAGCGCGAGCTGGGTCATCCGGTCGGTCTGCGGGATCAGACGGCCCGGGATGTGCTCCTGTGCGACGAAGCCGGGAACCTCACCCGCCAGCCGCGCCGGATAGGGACTCGGGTCGAAGCGGGTGATCGGGCCGATCCCGCTCCGGCCGACCAGCGTGGCCTTCCAGTACTCGTCCGTGCCCAGGCCGTTGGGCGCGGCCACACCGAGGCCGGTCACCACCGCCGAGGCGCTCATGCGACCCTCCGGTCGGGCCGGGCCAGCACCATGGCGCTCTGGAAGCCGCCGAAACCGCTGCCGACGGTGAGCACGGCGTCCGTGAGCTGGTCGCGCGCCTCCAGCGGGACGTAGTCCAGGTCGCACTCGGGGTCGGGGGTGTGCAGGTTGGCGGTGGGCGGCACCGTGTTGTTCTCCATGGCGAGCGCGGACGCGGCGATCTCGATGGCCCCGATCGCGCCGAGCGAGTGGCCGACCATCGACTTGATGGAGCTGACCGGGGTCCGATAGGCGTGCTCGCCCAGGCTCCGCTTGAACGCCGCCGTCTCATGCCGGTCGTTCTGCTTGGTGCCCGAGCCATGGGCGTTGATGTAGTCGATCCGGTCACCGGGCATCCGCGCCTCGTCGAGTGCGACCCGGATCGCCTCGGCCATCTCCGCGCCGTCCGGCCGCAGACCGGTCATGTGGTACGCGTTGCTGCGCGTGGCGTATCCCGCGATCTCGGCGTACACATGGGCGCCGCGCGCGGCGGCACTCTCCAGCTCCTCCAGGACGAACACCGCCGCTCCCTCGCCCAGCACGAATCCGTTGCGGGTGCCGTCGAAGGGGCGGGAGGCCCGCTCCGGTTCGTCATGCCGGGGCGTGGTCGCCTTGATGGCGTCGAAGCACGCCATGGTGATCTGGGAGATCGGCGCGTCCGTGGCACCGGCGATCATGACGTCGACGGAACCCTCACGGATCAGCTCGACGGCGTGACCGACCGAGTCCAGGCCCGAGGTGCAGCCCGTGGACACCACCGTGCTGGGACCCCGGGCACCGACCGTCCGCGCGACCTCGGCGGTGAAGGAACTGGGCACCAGGTACTCGTACAGATGGGGTACGGCGTACTCGTGGTCGACGAGTTCCAGCCGACCGCCGTCACTGACGATCCGGTACTCCTGGTCGAGGCCGGTCGTGGCGCCCACGGCGCTGCCGATGGTGACGCCGACACGGAAGGGATCGTGGGAGTCGAGCTCGATCCCGCTGTCCGCGACCGCACCGCGCGCCGCGACGACCGCGAACTGCGCGGCCCGGTCCATGCGCCGTACCTCCTGCGGGCGCAGTCCGTGCATCTCGGGATCGAAGTCGATCTCCGCCGCGACCTGGGAGCGGAACGGCGAAGGATCGAAGAAGGTGATCCGGCGGGTCGCGGTCCGTCCCCCGCTCAACAGCTCCCAGAAGTTCTTGACACCGACACCGCCGGGAGCGAGGACCTCCATCCCGGTGATGACGACCCGTCGGCCGTTCACCGTGCCTCCCAGTGGTAGAAGCGGGTGGCCATGGCGTCGGCCGGGGAGCGCCAGGTCGCCGGGTCGTAAGCCTCGATGAAGGGCTTCAGGTCGTCGCTGATGGCGACGAACCGCGGGTCCGTCCTGGCCTCCTGGATGAGCCGGTCGCCGTTGTCCTCGGCGAAGTCCTGGAGGTGGAAGTAGAGGCCCCGGTACGAGAAGAGCTGACGGCGTCGGGTGCCCATGCGGTGGGGCATGTCCGTCGTGTCGAAGGTGCTGAACAGCTGTGCCACGTCAGCGCTGGAGTCCGGCGCCATCCGGGCGACGATCAGGGTACTGTGCATGCTTCTCTCGCTTTCCTCTGTTTTCCTTCGTTTCCTGCGGTTTCCGGTACGGGACACCGGTTTTGGAGGAAGGCCTAGCCGGCGGGGCCGAACCAGCGGTCCAGGGCCATGGGCAGATCGCTGTGGCAGCCGGGCGCTGCCCACGCCACGTAGCCGTCGGGACGAACGAGCACGGCGGTGGTACCCGCGAGCTCACTGTCCTCGGCGAGGTTCTGCGGCTGCCCGGTCACGATGTCCACGCGGTCCCGCCACCTGGCGGCGCGGCGCCGAAGCTCCGGATTGTCGGACAGGTCGAGCAGGACGCCGCGCCCCGCGTGCAGCGCCTCCGTGCTGCTGCCGACGCTCCTGCCGGTGCTGTCGGACAGCTTCAGGTGCGGCATACGGCGACCGAGCAGCGGATGCCGTCCCCCGGCGACCGGGTACCGGATCTCCAGACCGCTGACCATCCCGGCGAGGTGTCGGCTCACCGGCAGATAGGTGATCAACTCGGTGAACACGTCGCGCAGCGGCTGCACTTCGGGCCCGCTCAGGAAGAGCAGCCCCTGGGCCCGGGTGTTCATCAGCAGCCGCTTGCCGACCGGGTGGCGCTCGTCGTGATAGGTGTCCAGCAGGGACTCGGGTACCCGGCCCCGCACCACGGCGGCCAGCTTCCAGCCCAGGTTCACGGCGTCCTGGATGCTGGTGTTCATCCCCTGGCCTCCGGCCGGGAGGTGGATGTGCGCCGAGTCGCCGGCCAGGAAGACCCGACCCTGCCGGTACTCGGTGACCTGGCGCGTCGCATCGCCGAACGAACTGACCCAGACCGGCTCACCGTGCGAGATGTCGTCGCCGGTGAGGCGCTTCCAGGCCGCCACCACCTCGTCGTAGGAGGGCGGCGTCTCCCGCCGCTGCGGCGGCGTGCCCCGTTCGCACACGATCAGCCGGGTGATCCCACCGGGCAGCGGACCGACCATGACCATGCCACCCGGCAACGTCTCACCGATCATGCGGGGCTCGAGGTCGAGCCCCTTCACATCGGCGAGGAACATCTCCAACGTGGCCGGTGTGCCCGGGAAGTCGAAGCCCACGGTCTTGCGCACGACGCTGCGGCCGCCGTCACAGCCCACCAGGTAACCGGCGGTCAACTGGTGTACGCCGTCCGGCCCTTGGACCTCGACCTCCACCACATCACCGGTGTCCTTGAGGGACAGCAGCTCATGCCGGCGCCGGATGTCCGCGCCCAGCTCCTCGGCCCAGTTCTCCAGAACCGTCTCCGTGTGGGACTGCGGCACGGTCTTGGCGGCCTGGTGGGCGCCGTCGAGCACGGCGAAGTCGACAGGCAGACCGCCGAAGTGGCCCTGGTTGCTGATCTCGATGTCACCGAACCGCGAGAGCAGCCCGCGCTGGTCGAAGACCTCCATGGTGCGCGCCGTGAACCCCAGGCCCCTGGACTCACCCGTCCGTGCGGCCAGGCGCTCGATGACGACGACGTCGACACCCGCCAGCCGGAGCTCTCCGGCGAGCATCAACCCGGCCGGCCCCGCTCCTACGACAATTACTTCGGCGTCCATATGTTCTCCTCGGTCGACCACGGTCACAATTCGGCGGATTTCTGGCGCACATGCCGGCAAGCGGCGCGGCGGATCAGAACTGTGGCCCGGATGGTTTGCGGCCCGGATGGTTCGTCAGTCTTTGATGTCGCAGATGACCGCGCCCTGGGGCACGGCGGCCCCGACCTCGATTCCGAGGTCCTTGACAGTGCCCGCTTTGTGCGCGTTCAGGGGCTGTTCCATCTTCATGGCTTCGAGGACGACGACCAGGTCGCCTTCCTTGACCTCCTGGCCCTCCTCGGCGGCGACCTTGACGATGGTGCCCTGCATGGGGGAGGTGAGGGTGTCGCCGGAGGCGGCGGGGCCCGACTTCTTGGCGGCACGGCGTTTGGGCTTGGCACCGGCGGCCAGGCCGGTGCGGGCGAGGGACATGCCGAGGGAGGCGGGGAGGGAGACCTCCAGGCGTTTGCCGCCGACCTCGACGACGACGGTTTCGCGGCCGGCCTCGTCCTCGGCCTCGGGGGTGTCGGCGCGGCCGGTGAAGGGCTTGATGCCGCCCGCGAACTCGGTTTCGATCCAGCGGGTGTGGACGGTGAACGGGTCGGTGGAGCCGGTGAGTTCGGGGGCGAAGGCCGGGTCGGTGACGACCGTGCGGTGGAAGGGGATGGCGGTGGCCATGCCTTCGACGGTGAACTCGCTCAGGGCGCGGGCGGCGCGCTGGAGGGCCTGTTGGCGGGTGGCGCCGGTGACGATCAGTTTGGCGAGCAGGGAGTCCCAGGCGGGGCCGATGACACTGCCGGATTCGACGCCGGCGTCGAGGCGGACGCCGGGGCCGGACGGGGCCTCGAACTTGGTGACCGTGCCGGGGGCGGGGAGGAAGTTGCGGCCCGGGTCCTCGCCGTTGATACGGAACTCGAAGGAGTGACCGCGCAGTTCGGGGTCGTCGTAGCCGAGCTCCTCGCCGTCGGCGATGCGGAACATCTCGCGCACCAGGTCGATGCCGGCGACCTCCTCGGTGACCGGGTGTTCGACCTGGAGGCGGGTGTTGACCTCCAGGAAGGAGACGGTGCCGTCGTTGCCGACGAGGAACTCCACAGTGCCCGCGCCGACATAGCCGGCCTCCTTCAGGATCGCCTTGGAGGCGCGGTACAGCTCGGCGTTCTGTTCGTCGGTCAGGAAAGGGGCGGGGGCTTCTTCGACGAGTTTTTGGTGGCGGCGCTGCAGGGAGCAGTCGCGGGTGGAGACGACGACCACGTTGCCGTGGGAGTCGGCCAGGCACTGGGTCTCGACGTGGCGGGGCTTGTCGAGGTAGCGCTCGACGAAGCACTCGCCGCGGCCGAAGGCGGCGACCGCCTCGCGAACGGCCGAGTCGTACAGTTCGGGAACGTCTTCGAGGGTGCGGGCGACTTTGAGGCCGCGGCCGCCGCCGCCGAAAGCGGCCTTGATGGCGATGGGCAGGCCGTGCTGTTCGGCGAAGGCGACGACCTCCTCGGCGCCGGAGACCGGGTCGGGCGTGCCGACGACGAGGGGTGCGCCCGCGCGTTGGGCGATGTGACGGGCCGCCACTTTGTCGCCGAGGTCGCGGATGGCCTGCGGGGGCGGGCCGATCCAGATCAGGCCCGCGTCCAGGACCGCCTGTGCGAAGTCGGCGTTCTCGGAGAGGAAGCCGTAGCCCGGGTGCACGGCGTCCGCCCCGCACTCACGGGCCGCGCCCAGCACCTTCTCGATGTCGAGGTAGCTCGTGGCCGGAGTGTCGCCGCCGAGGGCGAACGCCTCGTCCGCGGCGCGGACATGCAGCGCGTCCCGGTCCGGGTCGGCATAGACGGCCACGCTCGCGATACCGGCATCCCGGCACGCACGCGCCACACGGGCGGCTATTTCGCCACGATTGGATATCAGGACCTTTTCTGGCATGTAAACACCACCTCAGAAAAGCAACTCTCTTCCGGAGTGCCGAGGAAAGAGAATCGGTGAGTGGTGTAAATCCTCTTCGTTTCTGCACGGGCAGGTCAAGGCGCGAAACAAAGAGGACCGTGATGAATCATCAGAAGAATGTCAAGGCGTCCGCATGAACCATGGGTAACGTCAAAGGAATCTCAATCGCCGCGCTGAAACCCGGTGGGTTTCAGCCCATACCGAGGCGATGGGCGCCCGGCCCCTTCTCGCCGAGTGCGTCATAGGGGTTGGCCAACTGGCACCGCTCCAGGGTGAGGCAGCCGCAGCCGATGCAGTCGGTCAGGGCGTCCCGGAGCGCGATCAACTGCTCGATGCGCCGGGTCAGGTCCTCGTACCAGTGCTCCGAGACGCGGGCCCAGTCCTCCGGAGTCGGAGTACGGCCTTCGGGCAGCAGGTCGAGGACCTCGCGGATCGCCGCGAGCGGTATGCCGAGACGCTGGGACACCCGGATGAAAGAGACCCGCCGGAGTGTGTCACGCGCATAACGGCGCTGGTTCCCGGAGGTGCGCGCGCTGCGGACCAGTCCCTGCCGCTCGTAGAAGCGCAACGTGGAGGTGGGCACACCGGCGCGCCGCGCGAACTGACTGATGGTCATCTGCGTCGCGGGCCGCGGACCGCTCATGCGCCGGAGTCCGCGGAGGGGCTGACGGGACCGGGGGCGCCATGGTCAGAGCGGACGGCGTCCTCCCAGGCCCGCTGGAGCAGCGCGGTCATCTCGTCCGGGCTCTGCGGCCCGAAGACCGCGTAGGTCTCCTGAACGACGTAGCTGGGTACCCCGCGAAGACCGAGCCGCCGAGCCAGCTGCTGGTCCTGGCGGACGGCGTCGGCGTATCGGCCGCTCCTGAGCGCCTCCGCGGCCTCCTCCCGGTCGAGCCCCACTTCGCCCGCGAGGCGGACCAGGGTGTCGCTGTCGGAGAGCACGGCCCCCTCGCCGGTATAGGCCGCCATCAGTCGGCCCAGCATGAGGTCGGCGCAACCGTGGCCGGCGGCGAAATGCGTCAGGCGGTGCGCGTCGAAGGAGTTGACCACGCGGATTGCGTCGATCCGGTACTCCAGGTCCAGATCCGCGGCGATCGAGGCGACCTGCCCGAGCACCTTGGCAGCGTGTGCCTTGCTGGTGCCCATGTCGCGGGCCGACCTCTCCAGCATGGGCTGGGCGCTGTCGCGCGGTGTACTCGGGTCGAGTTCGAAGCTGTGATATCGCACCGTCACCGCGTCCCGATGGTCGAACTGCGCCAGAGCGGTGTCGAACTGGGCTTTGCCGATCGGACACCAGAGGCAGACGATGTCGGACCAGATGTCCACGGTGATCTCTGTCATGACGTCAAGCCTAGGTACATGGGCTTACTGGAAGTGAGCCCATACCTCTGGGTAAGCTCAGTACATGAAGGTCCGTCACGAGCTCACACGCCATCAGCCGGCCCGGGAAAGTGACGCGTTCCACACGGACTGTCCTGGACGACATGTCCTCAACCACGTCACCAGCCGCTGGGGTGTGCTGATCCTCAGCGCGTTGCGCGAAGGCGACCTGCGGTTCTACGAGCTACGGGACCGGATCGGCGGGATCAGCGAGAAGATGCTGTCCCAGAACCTCCGCGTCCTGTGCCGGGACGGACTGGTCAGCCGGGAGGTCGTGCCCGATTCGCCGCCCCGGGTCTCGTACGGCCTGACTCCGCTCGGCAGCGGACTCGCCCAGTACACAAACGCCCTCGTCGAGTGGATCACCCTGCACACTCACGACATCGTCGACGCCCAGACGGCGTACGACGCTGCGGCCGGCACTCCGCAGAAGTGAAGTGCCGTCAGCCGGCTCTGCCGTCGCACGAACAGAAGTACAGGGCCTCCGACAGCTGCTGCGGCGAGGGAAGGACCGACGCCCGCGACACCTACGTCATCGCCGACCAGGCCACGACGCGCCGCGATCTGTGGCCCATCGCCCCGGCGACCAAGCCGCCATCGAGCTCAAGTTTGCGACCGGACGCCGGGCCGACCTGTCGAGGACCGCACCCGCGTGGTCAACCGCCTGCGAGGCACTCTGCCGAGCCTGTTCCCGGCCCTGGAACGGACCCTGGAGGTGACCAACACCGGCCCGCTCAAGCTGCTGACGGGCTACCAGACCCCGGCCGCGATCCGTCGGGTCGGGGTCTCGCGGCTGACAAAGTGACGGGCCAACCGCAAGGTCCGCAACGCAAGAGCCCTGGCCCGCGAAACGGGTCCGCACCCTGGTCGAGGGGGTGATGACCCTCAACAGATCTCAGAGACTGACAAGCTCATCGAGGGCCGGTTTCGCGAGCATGAGCTCGCCGACATCGTGCTGAGCGTCCCGGGCATGGGCCCCGTGCTCGGCGCGGAGTTCCGTGCCGCGGTCGACGGCGACCTGGACGACTTCGACTCCCCGGACGTCCTGGCGGCCAGTTCTACGACTGCAAACGCGCAAAGGGAAGACGCAGGTCCAAGCCGTGCTCGCCCTTGCACGCCGACGCGTCGGCGTGCTGTGGGCCCTGATCCGTGACCGGTGGTGCTACCAGGTCACACCACCAGTCACTACGGCCGCTTGACGACAGCATCAGGAAGGGATGTCCTGCGAGTACCGGCAGGAGATCACGCACGGCTCGGCGAGCGCGTGGTCCTTCGCATCCGCCAACCCGCCCGGGATGCTGGGGTGGTTCATGTAGACGTGGAAGGCGTCCTCGTCCACCCATGCGGGGTTGTTGAGGAACTCCGTGCCGTCGAGGCTGACATACGGGGTGGCGGACACGAAGCCGGGAATCGTGTGCTTCCATTCCCCTGTCCTGAGCAGGACGTCATGGATCTTCATGGCCGTCTCGCGGTCCTGGACCGGTCGCGTCGCCACCACGCTGTATCCGGCTTCCTTGTCGGCGTCCGGGCCGGTGAACCCCGGGACCTGCGTTCCGACGAAAGCTGTCCGATCGGTGATCGCGGCCTTGGCGAGACACTCGGTGAAGGTGTTGCCCCGCGCCGCCGCCGCGGCCGAGTGCGCCTTGAGGTCCTGCTCCCGTTCCCAGCGGACCCGTGTGACGATCGTGTCCTCCGCCACACTGAGGTGGACGCGTGCGCCGAGGAACCCGGGCGCCTCGCGGTACTCGCGCTCCACCGTCTCCTTGAATGCGTCCACCAACTCGACGGCGCCCCCGCCACCCGCCACCTTGATGCTGTCAAAGACGAAGATCCCCGGCTCCGGCTCCGTCAATACCATCTGGGACATTCCGAACTCCTTCGGCTCTCGGCCTTTTTCCTACGTCACCTCTGCGGCTCCACGCCAGTGTGCACGGGCGGACGCCTGGAACGACACCGGGCCGCACCGCAGTTGACATTTCTCTGAAGAAGCCTTACGAGCATCTGGAATTGAAGCCTTGACTGCTTCCCGGCATGACGAAGAAGCTTTCATCAGGGTCCATTCGCTGCACTCGCATGCACTCGCTCCCTGCGGACCGTCCGCCGCAGAATTCGGAAATCCGTCTTTTCTCCAGTGCCCGAGAGGAACCGCCCCATGACCGCCGAGCGCACGTTCTTGATCACCGCGGCCACCGGCAACGTGGGCCCGCACGCCGCCGCCCAGTTGCTCGCGACGGGCGCCACGGTCCGGGCCCTGGTACTGAAGGACGACCCCAACATCGCCAAGCTTCCCGAGGGCGTCGAACTGCACTATGGCGACCTGGCCGACCCCGACAGCCTCGACCCCGCTCTCGACGGTGTCCACGGTGTCTTCTGGATGTGGCCGTTCTTCACTCTGAGCGTGGAGACCGCGCCCGCCGTGCTGGCGAAGATCGAACGTGAGGCCGAGAGGATCGTGCTGGTCTCGTCGGTCGGCGTGCACATAGGCCTGGAGCGACGGGACAACAACTGCCACGCCTATCTGGAAGAGCTGATCGAGCAGACAAGTCTGGACTGGACGTTTCTACGCACCACGGGGTTCATGGCGAACGCGTTCGGCTTCGCCGGTCAGATCAAGGGCGGCGGAACCGTGCACTTCCCGCACGGCGCGGCCGCCCGGACGTCGGTGCACGAGAGGGATCTGGCGGCCGTGGGGGTGCACGCGCTCACCGAGGACGGGCACGCAGGCAAGAAGTACCTGGTGACCGGGCCTGAGGTGCTCACCCAGGAGGAACAGGTCCACATCATCGGCGAGGTGATCGGCCGTCAACTCGGTTGGCAGGACGTCCAGGCACAGGCCGCGCGGGAGGAGATGGTGAAATCCGGCTGGCCCCCCGCGTACGCGGACGGGGCGCTGGACTACTTCGCCATGCTCACCACGCAGCCGGAAGTGGGATCCACCGTCGTGGCCGATGTCACCGGCCGGCCGGCGCGGACCTTCCGGGAATGGGTGGAGGAGCACGCCGATTCCTTCCGGGCCGGGGACACGAAGGCCCCCGCGGGCGCCGAGGGCGACGACGCCCTGGCCCTGCTGTGGGAGCGGGTCTACGACCCACTCACCACGGAGATTCTGGCTAGCCTGCCGATCGGGCGGGGCTGGCGCTGCCTGGAGGTGGGGGCAGGGGCGGGCTCCATGTCGTACTGGCTGGCCGCACAGGCCGACCAGGGCTCGGTGGTCGCCCTCGACACCGACATCCGTCGGTTGGACGAGCGGCGCGCGCCGAACCTGGCGGTAGTGCAACAGGACGTCGCGGAGGCCGAGTTCGAGCCGGACTCGACCGACCTCATCCTGGCCCGGGCCGTGTTCGAGCACCTGCCCAAGGCCGAGGAGACGTTCGAGCGGGTGGTGCGCTGGCTGGCGCCGGGCGGCTGGATCCTGCTGGAGGACTTCTACTTCCTGCCCAGCGAGCACGCCGTCAGTCCTGCCGCGCGGGCGTTGATCGGCGCGTACTTCGCCGGCTGGAAGGCCGTGGGCGCGGACATGCACTGGGGCCGCAGGCTGCCGTCTACGTTCGCCAGGGCGGGACTGACCTCGGTCTCGATGCGGGTGGCCCCGTTGGGTCCGGGACAAGACGAACTGGACAGCGAACTGATCCGGTTGCGGATGAAGCTCCAGGGCCCCGCGATGATCGAGCAGGGAGTGGTGAGTGCGGAGAACCTCGAGGCGTTCGTGGCGGGCCTCGACGACCCACGCGACCGTGACGTCACCATGCTGCGGTTCTGCGTCTGGGGTCAGAAGCCCGAGCGGTGAATGTCCGATGCCTGCAACCCGAGCGGTGAGGCGTCCGCCTTCCCTCGACCGGTGTCCTGTTTTCGTCGGCACGGGGTTTCCCCGTAGGACACTCGCCGCACCGACTGCCGACGGGGCACGGCGAGTCATTGCCGTCCCACCGAGCACGTATGAGGAGAGTGCCGACTTGCTCGTCGTCCAGGTAAACCGATTCGGGCCCCCCGAAGTTCTGACGCCGACGCAGGCGCCCGACCCCGTGGCCGGTGAGGGACAGACGGTGATCGACGTCACGGTCGCCGACATCCTCTTCATCGAGACCCAGGTCAGGAACGGCTGGGGCCGGGAATTCTTCTCGGTGGAGCCGCCCTACGTACCGGGCGACGGCGTTGCCGGGCACGTGCGTGCGGTCGGCCCGGGCGTCGACCCCGGGTGGGTGGGCCGACGGGTGGCCGCCCACGCCGGTGGTTACGGAGGCTATGCCGAGCAGGTCGTCGTACCGGTCGAGGCGCTGATCCCCGTCCCGGACGGGCTGGAGCTGCCGCAGGCCGCCGCGCTCCTCAACGACGGCACGACCGCGCTGACGGTGTTCGAGGCCGCCGAGGTCACCAAGGACGACCAGGTCCTGATCACGGCGGCGGCCGGAGGGCTCGGCAGCCTGCTGGTCCAGCTGTCGCACGCGGCCGGCGCCCGCACCATCGCCGCGGCGCGCGGCGAGCGCAAACTCGCCACCGCCCACGAGCGCGGTGCCGATGTCCTCGCCGACTACTCCGACCCCGACTGGACCACACGGGTGCGGGAGGCGACAGGCGGCCGGGGCGTCGATGTCGTCTTCGACGGCGTGGGTGGGGCGGTCGGCCGAGCCGCTTTCGAACTCACGGCGCCGGGCGCCCGGTTCTCCGCTCATGGCGCGCCCAGCGGTTCCTTCACCGATGTCGACACGCGGGCCGCACAGGAGCGGGGTGTGCGGCTACGCGGCATCCAGGATGTGCAACGTTCCGCCGAGGACCGGCGGCGGCTGGCGACGCAGGCTGTCGAAGCGGCGGCCCGCGGCGAGTTGCGACCACTCATCGGCCAGACCTTCCCACTGGCACAGGCCGCCGCGGCGCACCGGGCACTGGAGGCCCGAGAGGTGATCGGTAAGGCCCTGCTCCTGCTGCCCTGACCCACCCGACGGCCCGGTACACCGACGACTTCACCCCTCACGGCTCGTCTCATGCGCGGGCGGCACACCGGTCGGCCTCGCGTACGCGGCGCTGCTCAGGACGGCCATGGCCGGCGCCGGCCTCCTAGTGCCGCGTCAGGCAACGTTCGCCCTGTCTACGACAGGGTAGAGCGAGTCAAAGCCGTCGGCATTGAAGTTGTGGATCACGTCACGGACCCGGTCCACACTGGTGAACGTCACCTCGGTGATCTTCGCCACGGGCATGTGCTGCGCGGGCAGCAGAACCATCTGGGCCCGCCGCCAGGTCACCACCGGCCCAGTGCCCGGCGGGCGATCCGCAGCCGCCGTCCACCCTCATCGTCATCGGTCTCACGGACCTGCGCGCCCTCAGCCACGTGATCATTCTGACCGTCCAGTACCACCCGGCCCAGCAACCGGGCGACACGCCACGACAGGCGAACGTTGCCTGACGCGGCACCGGATCCGGTAGCGGACGGTGCCGTCCGCACGAAGTCCCGCACCCCTTCCCTGCTGCCCCGGAGCCGTAACCTCTGGGTCCGTGGCCAGGACATGGGCGGATTCGTGGGAAGCGGAATGGGCAGGCGAAGGCTGCGCCAAGTGCGTACAGGGCCGCCCGGACGAGGACGAGTCGGGCGTCCGCTGGTACGCCGATTCGTTCGCCGACGCGTACCTGCTGAAGCGGCCCGCGAGCCCGGGGTACAGCGTGGTGGTGTTCCGGGGCCGGCACGTGCCCGATCCCGCACTGTTCACCGACGCGGAGGTCACGGGCTACTGGTCCGCAGTTCCCGCCGTCGGCGCCGCGATTCATCGCGTCTACGCGCCCGCACAGATCAACTACCAGTGCATGAACAACTCCGTGGCGCACGTGCACACCCACGTCCTGCCGCGCTACCTGGACGACCCGGGCCCGCGCACCATGCTCCCGGACCAGGCATTCGCCGGCGCCCGCTCACTCGCCCCGGCCGAGCTGCTGGCGCAGCTGGCCCGCCTGAAGGAAGCGCTGCGGTAGCGTCCCGCGAGCACGCCGCCGATGGACATAAACGGGGTAAAGGTTCCCTGACGCTAGTGGTGCACTGGCTCTGGTCTTGGTGCGGGCGAGCACGACGAGCAGTCGGGCATCGAGACCGGGCGGCTGCTGGTGGCGGAGCGCGACCAGGGCCTGCCTCTGCCGACAGCCGTTCTCGCGGGCAACGACCTTTGTGCATGGGGCCTGTTGTCGGCCTGACCCGGGAGGGCGAGGACGCCTTCACCCGCATGAACACGTCCGGAGCGCCCACATGGCTCAGCCCCTCAGTGGTGCCTGCGTCCGCGCAGCGATGTCGTCGCACCGTCAGACCCGGCGCGCATTCCACCCGCGCAGCTGCCCGGCAGGACCCGTGGAGGATCTGGACGAGCACGTCGGGAATGCCGCTGAGGCCGAAGCCGCCGGCGGCCGGCTACGCGCCGTCGGGGATGTCCGCGACCGCCTCCGCGGCGCTCGCGCAGACCTTGTCCATGGCTCAAGGGGCCTTCTGTCGTGCGTTGTTGCTGGTTCATGCGTCGCGGCGCAGGGCTTCCGAGATGGGCATCGCGCCGCCGTGGGAGGTGAGGCCGCCGTCCACCGGGATCTCGGCTCCGGTGATGAAGGCGGATTCGTCCGAGAGGAGGAAGGTGACGAGCGGGGTGATGTCGTCCACCGTGCCGGTGCGGCCGAGCGGGGTCAGGCGGAGGTTCGCCTCCCGGAAGGCCGGAGTCGCGGAGGCCGTCATCTCCGTCTCGATGAAGCCGGGGTGGATGGTGTTCACGCGGATGCCGCGGGGTCCCAGTTCCATGGCGGCGGTCTTCGACAGGCCGCGCAGCGCCCACTTGGCGGCCGTGTACGCGACCGGGTAGTGGGCGGTCAGCGCGGCGGACGAGCCGATGTTCACGATCGATGCCCCCGCACGCATCAGCGGCACCAGGTTCTGGATGCCGAGGAGCGGCCCGGTGGCGTTGACGGCGTGGACGCGGGCCATGTCCTCGGGGCGTACCTCGTCGATGCGGGCGCGCCAGGTGACCCCCGCGTTGTTGACCAAGCCGTGCACCTGGCCGTGAGACTCCCGCAGTTCGGCGGCGAGCCCGGCCCAGTCCTGCTCGCTGGTGACGTCCAGGCGGCGGCACCCGGGCGCCTCCGTCACATCGGTTGCGATCACCCGGGCGCCCTCGCGGGTGAGTGCCTCCGCCTCCGCGGCGCCTTGGCCGCCCGCCGCGCCCGTCACCACGACGACCTTGCCGAGCAGCCGCTTCGGACCGGGGCCGCTCACGGCCGCTCCCGCGAACGGCGCCGGCCGGCCGGGACGGGCAGCGGATCGGGGCCGCGCACCACGGTGTTGGAGACACTGCCGATGCCCTCCACGGTGAGCGTGACCGTGTCGCCGGGCGTAAGCGGTGCCGGGTCCTGCCTGCCTCGTACGCCCCACAGCTCGGCGAGGCAGCCGCCGTTGCCGCAGGTGCCCGAGCCCAGGACGTCGCCGGGGCGCACCCAGGTCCCGCGTGAGGCGTAGGCGACCATCTCCTCGAACGTCCAGCTCATGTTGGACAGCAGGTCCTTGCCGACCACTTCGCCGTTGACCGCGGCGGTGAGAGCGAGCCGCAGGAATCCGTCCTCGTCGCGGTACTCCTCCAGTTCGTCGGCCGTGACCAGACAGGGGCCCAGGGTGGTGGCGGTGTCCTTGCCCTTGCATGGGCCGAGCCCCACCCGCATCTCGGCAGACTGCAGATCGCGGGCGGACCAGTCGTTGAGGACGGTGTAGCCGACGATGTGCTCACGGGCCTGCTCGGGGGTGAGATCGCGGCCCTCCTTGCCGATCACGGCGGCGACCTCGAGCTCGAAGTCCAGAACGCCGGATCCCGGAGGCATGGGAATGTCGTCGCCCGGGCCGTACACCGCATACGGGTTGGTGAAGTAGAACGTGGGGGCCGCGTACCACTGCTCGGGCACCCCCACGCTGCCGTCCACGGACCGCCGTACCCCCTCGACGTGCTCCTCGAAGGTGACGAAGTCCCGCACGGTGGGAGGCTGGAGCGGTGCCAGCAGTCGTACGTCCGAGACGTGGGGGCCGGCCGGCACGTCGGTCGTCGCGGAGCCCGCTTCGAGCAGTTCGGGCAGACCGCCGCCCTCGGCGAGCAGCCCGGTGAGTGAGGCGACGCCGGGCAGGGGGTGGAGCGTGCCGTCCTCTTCGACGACGGCCACTTGGCGTCGGTTGCGGTACTCGAACGTGGCGAAACGCATGGCAGGGTCCTGTCGGCGGGAGGGCGGGCGGAGCGGGGCCGGGGGCGCGGCGGGGAGTCAGGGCATGACCGGGCTGCCGCGCCCCCGGTGACCGGGGGGCCGGTCAGACCGGCGGGGCGACGAAGACGCCGCGGTCGAC
Source organism: Streptomyces sp. NPDC051172 (assembly GCF_040682555.1). Classification (NCBI taxonomy): domain Bacteria; kingdom Bacillati; phylum Actinomycetota; class Actinomycetes; order Kitasatosporales; family Streptomycetaceae; genus Streptomyces; species Streptomyces sp. NPDC051172. Next base: position 12,687 of record NZ_JBFBBE010000093.1, on the reverse strand, counting down.
GTCGTTGAAGGACTCCTTGGCGACCAGTTCGTTCATGGGGTTCGCGGTGCCCCACTGGTCGGTGACCTCGGGCTGGGAGAAGTCGTAGACGTGCGGGTGCCAGGTGTCCTCGTCCAGGACCTCCAGTTCCGTCGTGTACTCGACGGTGTTGCCGTGCGGGTCGAGGAAGTAGGTGAAGGTGTTGTCGCCCGCCATGTGGCGGCCCGGCCCCCAGATCTTCCGGACGCCGGCCCGCATCACACGCCCGGAGCCGCGCATGTACTCGTCCAGGCCGCGCAGCTCGAAGGAGACATGGTGCAGGGAGGTGTGCGGGCCCTTCGCGATGGCCATCGAGTGGTGCTGGTTGGAGATCCGCATGAAGTGCATGACCTCGCCCATGTGCGGCGAGCTGAGCGTGTCGGAGTGGCGGAAGCCCAGGTGGCGCTCGTACCACTTCCGAGTGCGGTTCAGATCGGGAGAGTTGAGGACGACGTGCGACAGCTTGACGGGGATGGCCTCCTTCTCCTCGATCCTGCGGTGCTGCCGTACCCGGACGTCGGCCAAGACCTCGATGGTGCGGCCGTCGACGTCGAAGAAGCGGAAGCCGTAACCGCCGCCGGGCGTGTCCACCTTGCCCGGCTGTGAGATCAACTGCACGCCGTCCGCCAGGAGTTGATCGGCGAGTGCGTCCACGTCGGCCGCGCTCGCGGCACCGTAGGACACGAGGTCGAGGCGCTTCTCGTCGGCCTTGCGCAGGCGGATCACGTACTGCTCCGGGCTGCCCTCGGCGGCCAGGAAGGAGATGCCGGAGTCCTCGGCGACCTTGGTCAGGCCCCACACTCCGGCGTAGAAGTCGAGCTGCTTGTCGTAGTCGGGCACGGCGAGGTCGACGTGCCGCAGGTGGGTGAGCAGGCGGTTGCTCATGGGGGGTTCCTCCTCAGGCGAGGTTGAGCAGGGCGGCGGCGTTGCCGCCCCGCACCGCGTGGAAGTCGGGCTCGGGCAGGTCCGCCGCGCGCAGTGCGTCCAGCGGGTCGTCGGTGCCCATGTCGAAGGGGAAGTCGGAGCCGAGCAGGATCCGCTCCGGCCCGGCGGCCCGGAGCAACTCCCGCAGTACGTGGGGGTCGTGGACGAGGGAGTCGAAGTAGAGCTGCCGCAGATAGCTGCTCGGCTCCCGTGCGCAGCCCCGGGCGTCGGGGCGGGCCCGCCAGGCGTGGTCGGAGCGGCCGATGTGGGTGGGCAGATAGCCGCCGCCGTGCGCCGCGATCAGCTTCAGACCCGGATGGCGGTCCAGGACACCGGAGAAGATGAGGTGGGAGAGGGCCACCGCGTTCTCGGTGGGCTGGCCGACGGTGTTGGACAGGTACCACTGGTCCAGGCGCGCGTCGAGCGTGCAGCCGAACGGGTGCAGGAACACCAGCGCACCGGTCTCCTCCGCCCGCGACCACAAGGGCTCGTACGCGGGATCCGACAACTCGCGGCCGGGCGCGTGCGAGGAGATCTCCACGCCCTTCAGCCCCTGGGCCAGCGCCTGGTCGAGCAACCCCACAGCCAGATCAGGGTGTTGGAGGGGGACCAGACCGAGGCCGTGCAGCCGGTCGGGGGCCTTCGCGCAGTGCGCGGCGGTGGCCTCGTTGGCCAACAGGCATATCTGCTGCGCCAGTTGGGGCTGGGCCCAGTAGTGGTAGTGCGACGGGGACGGGCTGACCAGCTGGACGTCCACCCCCTGCGCGTCCATCGCAGCCAGCCGCACGGCGGCGTCCGTCAGCTTCGGCACGCGCGCCCCGACCATCGGACCGTTCACGGCCAGGGCCGCCGGCCCGTTGCGGCGGGCGTCGAGCTCGCGGGCCTCGGCGAGCCCGGGACGTCCGGCGACGGCCTCCTCGACCTCCGGGAGCAGGAGGTGGGCGTGGACGTCGATCGTCGGGATTGCCGGCATCGGCGAGGGGGCGGTCGGATCGGTCACGGGAGTTCCTTCAGCGCGTTCATGGTGCGGCCGATCAGCCCGGGTATGTCGGCGTCGTGCACCCCGTCGAGGGTCCACTGGCCGAGCTGCACGGAGGCGTCGACGACCATGCGCACCCGGGGCAGCCGCCGGTCCCGGTAGTCGGTGAGGAGCCGGTCGTCCCAGTCCTCGCGGGTGGTCAGCAGCTCGGCGAGGACGGAGGCGTCCTCGAGGGACATCGCCGCGCCCTGCGCGAGGGTGGGCGGGCAGCAGTGGGCGGCGTCCCCGACCAGGACGACCCGGCCGCGGTGCCAGGGGCCCTCCACCAGGTGGCGGTCGAACCAGGTGTAGTTGACCTTGGCCGGGTCGTCGATGTGCTTCACGATCTCGGGCCAGAAGCCGCCGTAGCCCTGGGCAAGGCCCCGCATCTCGTCGGCGTACGAGTGCGGTGGGATCGACGCGCGGTCCCGGCACCCCTCGACGACGTAGGCGTAGATGGTGCTCTCGCTGGTGGGACAGTATCCGGCGATGTAGGCCGGTCCGCCGTAGGCGAGGTCGGTGCGCTCCAGGCCCTCGGGACGCGGGGCGGCGACGCGCCAGATGGCCATGCCGGTCGGTGTGGGCCTGTCGGTGATGCCGATCGCGGCGCGGGTCGCCGAGTTGAGTCCGTCGGCGGCGACGACCAGGTCGTAGCGGCCCTCGGTGCCGTCGCTGAAGCGCACCGAGACACCGTCGGTGTCCTGCTCCAGGGACTCGGCGGTGACGCCCAGGTGCACGCCGGCGCCGGACGTGCGCACCGCGTCGCTCAGGCTCTGCTGGAGCCGGGGGCGCTGCATGCCGAGGGTGGCGGGCAGCTCCGGGCCGCCGGTCCGGATGTCCTCGGCGACGAACAGCACGGTGCCGTCCGGGGCGGTGACCCCCACCGAGCCGAAGGCGAAACCGGAGGCGCTCACCTGCTCCCACACGCCCAGCTCGCGCAGCACCCTGAGGGCGTTGCCCTGGAGGGTGATGCCGGAACCGGTGGAGGAGTGCCAGTCGGGACTGGCCTCGATCAGGTCCACCGTGATGCCCGCACGGCGCAGCAGGATCGTGACGGCGTTGCCGGAGGCGCCCCCGCCGACGACGAGGACAGAACGGGCGCAGGGATCGGTCATGTAGGGGATACCTCCCGGTCGGGGCCGCACGGCTTCGGGCGGCAGGGGATGCGGCTCGCCCCTTGAGGGCGCGGCTGTGGGTGTTACTTGACGGCGACGGGGTTGACCGGGGAGCCGACCGCACCGGTGATGGGCAGCGGCGCGGCGGTGAGCCAGAACTCGTACACGCCGTCCTCGGCGCAGTCCGCGGCGAGCGCGTCGAGGTCCCACATCTCGCCGATCAGCAGCCCGACGTTGGGGATGACGACCTGGTGCAGCGGCTGGAAGGCGTTCTCGAATTCGTTGGGCCGCACCTCGAAACCCCAGGTGTCGGTGGCGATGGCGGCGATCTCGGTGCGGTGCAGCCAGCCTGCGGTGGTGAACGACAGGCCGGGAGCGGGCCCGCCCGCATAGTCGCCCCAGCCCTCGCGCCGGGCGCGGGCGAGGTGCCCGGTCCGTACGAGGACGATGTCGCCGCGCCCGACGGCCACCCCGTGCGCCGCGGCGGCCGCGGTCAGATGCTCCTCGGTGATCGCGAACCCGTCGGGCAACTCTCCGTCCGTGCCCACCACTTGGCCCACGTCGATGAGCACTCCGCGCCCGGCGACATACGGCGCCATGTGCTCGATCCCGGTGACGAGGTCGCCGTCGGAGGTGACGACCTTCTCGGCCGCCCGGCCGTTCCAGGCCTTGCCATGGTCGAAGATGTGCCCGAGCCCGTCCCACTGGGTGGAGCATTGCAACGGCATGGCGATCACGTCGTCGGCGCCGCCGATGCCGTGCGGGAAGCCCTGGTTGCCGAGGGCGGCGTCGGTGCCGGTGTCGAGCATCGTGTGCACGGGGTTGGTCCGCCGGCGCCAGCCCTTCTGCGGGCCGTTCATGTCGAAGGACTGCGACAGCGAGAAGCTGACCCCCCGGCGCACGAGCGCAGCGCCTTCGCGCCGTTTGGCCTCGTCGAGGAAGTTCAGCGTGCCGAGCACGTCGTCCTCGCCCCAGCGCCCCCAGTTCGAGAAGGCCTTTGCGGCCTCGGCGATCGCGCCTTCCGGGTCGTGACGGTCAGGAGTCATGACGCCTTCTCCGCCACACACCGGGTGCGCTGGACGCCCAGACCGGTGATGGAGCCCTCCATGACGTCGCCGTCGCGCAGCAGCCGACCCCAGTGCATGCCGTTGCCGGCGGGACTGCCGGTCAACACCAGGTCGCCGGGCAGCAGTCGAGAGGTCCGGGAGATGTACGACACCAGCCGCGCGACCCCGAAGAGCATGTCCTTGGTGGACTCGTCCTGCATGGTGTCGCCGTTCAGCTTCAGCGTGACCCGAAGATCCTGCGGATCCGCGATCGACCCGGCCGGCACGAGCCACGGCCCGAGCGGCGTGAAGCCGGGGGCGTTCTTGCAGCGCAGCCAGTCCGTGCCGATGGCCTTCATGTCCCGGCGGAAGACGGTGGCACGGTCGGTGAGGTCGTTGGCGATCGTGTATCCGGCGACGTGTTCGAGAGCCTCCTCCACCGACACCCGGTAGGCAGGCTTGGCGATGACGGCCGCCAGCTCCAGCTCCCAGTCGGGCTGTTCGGCCCAGTCGGGGAGTACGACGTCGTCGTACGGTCCCGCGACGGTGCTGGGCAGACCGATGAACACGTAAGGCAGGTCCTCGGCGGCCCGGCGGTCCATGACCGCGGCGATCTCCGCACGCGCCTCCTCGACCGTGCGCGGGTCGTCGGGGGAGCGGTGGGCGGCCTCCAGGTCGATCACGTGCTGGCGGTAGTTGGCGCCGGACTGGAAGATCTGGCGGGGCTCCAGCGGGGCGTGCACCCGCAGGCCCTCCAGCGGACGCCAGTCGAGGGCGGTGTCGGCCGCCAGGGCGTGCAGCACGGAGAGGGTCTGCTCCCACCGCTCCACCACGTCACGCACCCCGGACGGTGCCCAGTCCAGGGCCTTGCCCAGGTCGAGTACCCGGCCCGCGGCCAAGAGGCCGGGGAAGGTGTCTTCGTCGTCCCGAGCCGAGAACGTGCCGAGCGCGAACGGGCCGGCAGGTTGCGCGAGCGTTGCCATGAGATTTCCTCCCGCTGGGTTGCGGACTACTCTGACCCCGATCAAGAAATCAGGGAAATCAATCCTGTGGATCCGCTGCATCCAGGACATGGATGGCTGACGGGATCGGCTCTCACGCATCAGCTCGCCAGCTCGCTCCTAGGTGGTAACCGGTGAACCTGTCCCGTCTCGACCTCAATCTGGTCGTCGCCCTGCGTGCGCTGCTGGAGGAGCGCAACGTCACCCGGGCCGGCGAGCGCATCGGACTGAGCCAGCCCGCGATGAGCGCGGCGCTGGCCAGGCTGCGCCGTCATTTCGGCGACGAATTGCTCGCACGTACCGGGAACTCCTACGAGCTGACACCGCTCGGCGTCGCCCTACGAGACCGCAGCGTGACCGCCTGCGACCTGCTGGAGCGCGTCTTCTCCAGCCAGGCCGACTTCGACCCGGCCGCCGAGACCCGGGATTTCACACTGCTCGCCTCCGACTACGGCACGGCCGTGTTCGGCGCCGCACTCGCCCGCGCCCTGCACCACGAGGCGCCCGGCATCCGGCTCACCTTCCAGCACACGCCGCCGTCCGTCGTGGAGAACCCCGCCACCGCGCTGAGTACGGTCGACGGCCTGCTGATGCCGCACGGCGTCATCGACGGCCTGCCCGCCGTCGACCTCCACCAGGACCGATGGCTGTGCCTGGTCGCCGACGACAACCCCGAGATCGGTGACGAACTCACCCTCGACCATCTGGCACGCCTGCCCTGGGCCGTCTACCAGCGCCCCTACGACGCCCCCGCGGCCCGTCAGCTCAGCATGATCGGCATCAGCCCCCGGGTGGAGGTCTCCGTACAGGCGTTCCAGTTGCTGCCCCACATGGTCGAGGGCACCAGCCGGGTCGCGATGATCCAGGAACGCCTGGCCCGCACAGCGGTCCGCGCAGCCGCGGTACGCGTCCTGCCCTGTCCCTTCGAGGCCGTGCCGGTGCAGGAGGCGATGTGGTGGCACCCGGTCCACGCCCAGGACGCGGCCCACATCTGGCTCCGGCAGAAGGCCGCAGAGGTGGGCGCGACGCTGAAGGGCAACGGCCATGAGACGGCCGTCTCGGGCGCCCAGGGCGCCGGGCCGACGCCGGGCCGGCTGTGATCCGGTTCGGCGTCGGCCCCGTACGGGTGCGGGACTCGGGCCCGTCGGGCGGGTTGTGGCCGAGGAGCGCCCGCGGTGGGCTGCCAGGGCCGGGGCCATGAACCAGCCCGCTGTCGGCCCCTGAACGACGCTGTCTGTCGCCGTCGGCGTGCGCGTCATCAGGCCAGTCGCTCCGGCAGCGGCCGGGACTCGGCGGCGAGCGCGCGGCGGCGGACCGCCAGCAGTCCCGCCGCGACGAGGGCGGCGGCCAGCCCCAGTATGCCCACGGCGCCGGCGAGGCTGCCCACCGCCGACTCCACGGCGAGCAGCACCAGCGGGCAGACGAACTCACCGGCGAAGAAGGCCGCCGTCCACAGCCCCGTCCCGCGACCGCGGTCCTCGAAGGCCAGCCGCGACATGGCGCCGGTGAGCAGGGCGGGCAGCAGCATGCCCGTACCGACACAGTTGATCACCGCTCCTGCGACCAGCAGCGGCGCGTTGCCCGCGAGGAACATCACCCCGAAGCCGACCCCGCACACGGCGAGAACGGCCGGCAGCATCGCCTCCGGGGAGCGCCCGAGACGGGCGAACGTGACGGCCCCACCGACGGTCGCGGCACTGGCGATCGCCGTGGCCAGACCGATCACACCGGAGTTCTTTGTCCCGAGGCCGTCGAGGAGGTACGACATCTCCACCGGGACGGTGTAGAAGACCATCGCACCGAAGAAGGTCAGGGCGCAGACCCCCCGCAACTCCCGCCAGGGGAAAGGCCGTCGGACCTCGACCGCGGCCGGTGCCTCGACGGCGGCCGGTCGTGCAGCCGGGTCGGGCAGGGCGGTCGCCATCAGCGGGGCGAGCGCCAGGCTCACGGCGTACACCCAGAAGGGCACGCGCCAGCCCGCCGATCCGGCGGCGCCGCCGAGCACGAAGAAGACGGTGGCGGAGGCAGAGGCGCACATGGTCTGGAGGGCGAGGTACTTCACCCGCCGCTGCCCCGAGTAGTAGTCGCCGATCAGCGTGGTGCAGCACGTCATGATCGCGGCCTCGCTGACTCCGACGAGGGCGCGGCTGGCGATGATGGCGCCGAGCGAGTCCAGCCACAGCGGGGCGGTGCCGAACAGGGCGTACAGCAGGGTCGCCACGATCAGCAGACGCTTGCGGCCGAGCCGGTCCACGATCACGCCGGCGAACGGGGCCAGCAGCGCCAGTGCCAGCGCCGGAACCGTCAGCGCGAGAGGCACCAGCGCCTTGGCGCCGGGAACGGATCCGAAGTGGTCCTGCATCTTCGGCAGCACCGGCGCGATGAGCACCGCCCCCAGGATCGGCAGACAACTGCCCGCCATCAGCAGGGTCACCCGCAGCAGATGGGCCCGACCCGATACGGCTACGGGTGACGAAGCGGCGTCTTCGGCCGCGGCGGCTGAGGGCGGCGGGACGGAAGCGGGCATGGCGACTCCAGGCAGGGTGTACGGAAGCGGGCATGCCTGTCAGGGGCGCCATCGGCGCTCGGCATGCAGGGGACGGCCGCACGGCGGCGGCTGGTCCGGACAGCGGCCTGCGGGTAGGGACGACTATGGGCCCCTCCGGAGCCTGGCCGCCATCCTTGGCACGATCCGAATCCCGGATCCGGAGCATTCATGCGATGGATGAGCCGAGCTGCGTTTGAACTTTCAACCCACAATCGGGCGGCGTGCGCCGACGAATGGTGTGGCCTCAACCGCCATGCATCCAGGCGCGCGTGCCGAACGACGCACACGCCCGCGAGGCCACCGCGGCCGCACCCCGCAGGGCCTGCACGAAGCCCTCCGGCGTCAGGGGTTCCTGAACGGCGAGGTGATGAGCGAGCGCCCCGTGCAGCACGTCACCCGCCCCCAGCGTGTCCACCACGCGGACGGTGGGCACGTCCACCGTCCCAGTGCTGTGGGGGCCTGCCCACATGATCGGTTGTCCGCCTTGACTGACCGCTGACCAGACAACTCCGTGCTCCCGCAGGAACCGCAGCGTGTCCGCCGGCGTGCTCACGCCGGGCGGGCGGAAGTCGGCCGAGCAGACGGCCACGTCGATGAAAGGCAGCAGGTTCTGCGTGCCGTCCTTCCCGCTGCCCCCGTCGAAGACCGTCGGACGGCCGACGGTGCGCGCGAGCCGGGCGGCGGCCACGGCCAGGTCCAGGTGATGGCCGTCGAACTCCGCGATGTCGCAGGCGGCCACCAGCACGTCCAGCTCGTCGGGCGGGCTGAGCCTGTGGCCTCTCGCGTTGGTCGAGGCGACGGCGCGTTCCCCGCTGCGCGCAGTCACCAGAATGGACGACACGGCCGGTGGCTCGGCTGACTCCGCCGCCAGATCCGACACGGTCACGCCCAGGCGACCGAGGTCTTCCTTGATCCCGAGCCCCAGCGGATGGGAGCCGATCGCGGTGAGCAGCCGGGCCGCGCCACCCAGGTGGCTGAAGGCCGCGGCCGCGTTCGCGGCTGGACCGCCTGCCGCGACGACCTGCTCACGAGCCGTCAGTTTCTCGTTCGAAGCCGGCGCATGCTCCACGAGCTGGATGACGTCCAGCGTGCACAGGCCGACGAACAGCCCTTCAGGGCGTCCCCTCGTCGCCGGCACCATCCACCAGCACCTCCTCCTGCACGGGCATGCGGTCAGCGTACGAACCGACGGAAAACGGCAACGACGCCATCGCCGCAAACGCAACCACGCGGCACACCCATTGGAGTACTTCGAGCCCGGAATGCCTTCATTGGGCGGTACATGGCGTGCGGTGCGGCGCACCCCGGGGTCAGATGGGTTGCGTGCCAAGCTGCTTCCGTCCTCAGCACGGCCGCTCGCGCTGGCGTCTCATCGCTGCCCTGACCGGCCTCCTCCTCACCCTGCCCGCAATGCCGCCCGCGTACTCGGCGGCCGGACCCTGGCCCGATCCGCCCGTGCGCGGCGGCGCCTATATGGGAATGGGCGTCGGAAAGTACGAAGGAATGGGCGCCCATTCCGACCCCGATCCCGACCCCCCGCCCCTGCAGGCCGGCCAGACCGAAGGCGTCGACGTCTCCAGCTACCAGGGCGATGTCGCCTGGTCCGCCTTGTGGAGCAGCGGCACCCGCTGGTCCTACACGAAGGCCACCGAGGGGACGTCCTACCAGAACCCCTACTTCGCCCAGCAGTACGACGGCGCCTATCGCGTCGGCATGGTCCGCGGGGCGTACCACTTCGCCACGCCGGACTCCGGCAGCGGCGCCGCGCAGGCCGACTACTTCGTCGACCACGGCGGGCGCTGGTCCGCCGACGGCCGGACCCTGCCCGGTGCCCTCGACATCGAGTGGAACCCCTACGGCGACGCCTGTTACGGCAAGACCAAGAGCGGCATGGTGGCCTGGATCCATGCCTTCCTGAACCGCTACAAGGCCCGCACCGGTCGCACCGCCGTGATCTACACGGCCACGAACTGGTGGAACAACTGCACGGGCGGCTACAAGGGCTTCGGCTCCACCAACCCCCTGTGGGTCGCCCGGTATGCCTCGACGGTGGGCGAGCTTCCTGCGGGCTGGTCGACCTACACGATGTGGCAGTACACGTCGTCCGGTGCGACCGTCGGCGACCACGACAAGTTCAACGCGCCCGTGGACAAACTGCGGGAGTTCGCGGCCGGTCACCGGGCCGACGACTGACCGCTTCGGGTGCCGGCCGAGGCCGACCGCCCGCGCAGGCGCGGCCGCAGGGAGATGCGGCCGGGCCTGTACGGCCGGGGCGTCCCGCAGGAACGGTCAGGGCCTGCGGGAACGTGAGTGCAGCATGCGGCGGACCGTGTCCGAGCGTTCGAGGAGTGTGTTGCGGACCACCGGGGCCGCCTCGGCTGAGATCTGCTGGGCGGTTTCGATGTAGCCGGAGTCGATGGCGTGGGGCGGGAACAGATGGCTCGTGAATCCCATCGCCGGGATCATCCCACCCTGATGCAGATGAGGGATCGCCTCCAGATAGCGCTGCGTGTAGGGACGGAGCAGGTCGTCCTGGGCGGGACGCCAGAAGGCCGCCGCCACCTGGCCGACCGCGGAGACGGGGACGGTGCGGTCGACGACGAGCTTCTGCCAGACCTCTGCCTTGGCGGCGGCGTCGGGCACCGCGGCCCGCACGGTGAGGGCGCGGATCCAGGCGTCGGGGTCCGGGTCGCGTTCCAGGAGGAGGCGGGCCTCGGAGGAGACGTCCCCGCCCAGTTCGGCCGAGCGGCCGAGCGCACGCCAGTGCAGGTCGACGTCGTCGCCCGCCTGTGCGCGCAGCCAGGCGAGGTCTTCGTCGGTTGTCGCGGTACGGGCCAGCCCCCGCAGGGCGACCTGGCGGCGGCCGGGGGCTGCGGCCAGGTCCCGGCAGGTCCTGGCCACCGCCGCCGTCAGCTCCGCGCGTTCGTCGGCCGGCGCCCACAGTTCGGCGATGTTCGCGGCGAGGGTCAGATACGGCTCGATCACGGCGTCCGACGTCTCGGCCGCAAGGACCGCGGTGATGCACTGCCCGGCTTCCACGGCCGTGGCCTCGCCGGTGGTCAGCATGTCCCACACGGTGGCGGCGGCCACGCCCCGGGAGATGGCCGTGGGCAGGTCGGCGGCCGAACGGAAGAGGGCGTCTCGGGCCGTGGGGTCCGGGCGGGCCGTGGCGAAGGTCAGATCATCGTCGTTGATCAGCAGGAGGTCCGGCGCGGGAGGCAGGCCGACGACGGGGGTACGGGGCTGTGTCACCTCGATGCGTTGCAGCGCCGTGCGCTCCAGCACCTGTCCGTTCCGGCTGTACGCGCCCACTGCCAGAACCTGCGGGCGTGGGGTGCCGGCGCCCACCAGGGTGACGCTCTCGCTGTCGCGCTCCAGCCAGAAGCGGTCGGTGCCGGCCGTCGCGAGCCAGGCGGTGCGCCAGCCGTCCAGGTCTCGCCCGCTCGCCTTGCCGAGGGAGTCGATCAGGTCCTGGAGCGTGGTGTTGCCCCACGCGTGGCGGGCGAAGTAGGCGGCCATACCGGCCCGGAAGCTCTCTTCGCCGACATACGTCATGAGCTGCTGCAGGACCGAGGCGCCCTTGGGATAGGTGATGTTGTCGAAGATCGACGCGGCCTGGGCGACGTCGTGGATGGGCTGGTGGATCGGGTGGGAGACCGGGCCCTGGTCGGCCAGATATGCCTTGAGTTTGTCGCTCACCAGGTGACCCGCCCAGGCGTCCGTGTACCGGGTGGCGCCCTCGGCGGCCCAGTGGCAGGCGAACTCCGCGAATGCCTCGTTCAGCCAGAGGTCGTCCCACCAGCGCATGGTGACGATGTTGCCGAACCACATGTGCGCCATCTCGTGCAGCAGCACCTTGGCGAGCAGCTCCCGCTCGGCGGGAGTCGGCGCGGCCCTCCGCAAGAACACGTCCGACCAGGTCACGCAGCCGTAGTTCTCCATCGCCCCGCCGAATTCGGGCATGAACACCTGGTCGTACCTGCGCTGCGGGAACGGCATCGCGAAGGCCTCGCCGTAGAAGGCGAGACCCTGTCGGGTGAGGGTGAAGATCTCGTCGGCGTCACGGTCGAGGACCTCGGCGAGCGAGCGGCGCGCGTACAGGCCGAGGTCGTGGCCGTCGGCCTCGCGGCGGATCTCGTGGAAGGGGCCCGCGTTGACCACGGTGTTGTACGTGGACAGCGGCGGCGTGTCCGGGAAGGTCCAGCGGCGGGCCGTCCCCAGCTCCTCGATGCGTGCCTCGCCGGAGTTGCTGGTGACGGTCCAGGCGGCGGGGGCCGTGACCGTGAAGGCGTGCGGGGCCTTGAGATCGGGCTGGTCGAAGCAGGCCCAGACGAACCGGGCCTCGTCCGGTTCGAAGCTCATCCACACATAGACCTCGCCGTCGGCGGGGTCGGTCGCCTTGTGCACGCCCTCGCCCGCGGCCGTGTCGGCCTGGATGCTCTCCACGCGCAGCACGTTGTGCCCGGCCAGGGCGGGCAGGGGGATCCGGCCGTCGTCACCGGGGGTGAGAGCGGTGCCGTTGAGGGTGGCGCCCACGACCTGTGCCGCGCAGTCCACGAAGCTCTCGGCGCCCGGCTCGTGGCAGGTGAAGGTCACGGTGGACACGCACCGCACCTCGGGTCCGTCGGGCAGCGCCGTGAGGTCGACGTCCACGTCGTACCGCTCGACGGTCAACAGCGCGGCCCGGTACTCGGCTTCGGTACGGGTCAGGCTTCGGATCCCCATGCATCCTCCTCGGCAGACAGCGGGCGTCAGCGTATGTCGGACGGCGGCGGCGCGCGCAGGGTTTTCCGGCGCGCCGAACGGGCGCCGGGTGCCTGGTGGTTGGCGTGGCCGCGGCGACGTGCACCGCGGAGACTGTCACCCCGCTCGGACTCGGGGCTGCGGGGCGGGACGGCAGGTGAGCGGCCGGCAGCGCCCGGTTCACCGAGAAGCTGCGGGCGCGGGGGGGGGGGGGGGGGGGGGCGCGCGCCGGGGGGGGGGGGCGGAGAACGGAGAGCACGCGCCCGCCCCCCGG
>NZ_JBFBBE010000092.1:0-35879 GCF_040682555.1 Streptomyces sp. NPDC051172 | reverse complement strand
TCCCCACCCCTCTCGGCCCCCCTTCCCGCCCCCCACCCCAACCCCCCCCCGGGGCCTGTCTCTCTTTAGCTCTTTAACATTTGGGTTGGCGCGCACCCCCCGTCCCACCCCACCTCCATGTGCCGTCTACTTCTTCTTGTTGCCGCGCTTCTCGCGCACCCGTACCGAGATATGGATCGGCGTCCCCTCGAAGCCGAACTCCTCGCGCAGCCGACGCTCGATGAAGCGCCGGTAGCCCGCCTCGATGAACCCGGAGGCGAACAGCACGAACCGCGGGGGCTTGGTGCCGGCCTGGGTGCCGAAGAGGATGCGGGGCTGCTTGCCGCCGCGGATCGGGTGCGGATGGGCGGCGACCAGTTCGCCGAGGAAGGCGTTGAGACGGCCCGTCGGGACGCGGGTCTCCCAGCCGGCCAGCGCGGTCTCGATCGCCGGGACCAGCTTCTCCATGTGCCGCCCGGTGCGGGCGGAGACGTTCACCCGGGGCGCCCAGGCGACCTGGCCGAGCTCGGTCTCGATCTCCCGCTCCAGGTAGTAGCGGCGCTCCTCGTCGAGGGTGTCCCACTTGTTGTAGGCCATGACGATCGCCCGGCCCGCCTCGACGGCCATGGTGACGATCCGCTGGTCCTGTACCGAGATCGACTCGGAGCCGTCGATCAGGATGACCGCGACCTCGGCCTTCTCGACGGCGGCGGCGGTACGCAGCGAGGCGTAGTAGTCGGCGCCCTGCTGGAGGTGGACGCGCTTGCGGATACCGGCGGTGTCGACGAACTTCCAGGTGACGCCGCCGAGTTCGATCAGTTCGTCGACCGGGTCGCGGGTGGTGCCCGCCAGCTCGTTGACGACGACGCGCTCCTCGCCCGCCACCTTGTTCAGGAGGGAGGACTTGCCGACATTCGGGCGGCCGATCAGGGCGATGCGGCGCGGGCCGCCGATCGCGGTGCCGAAGGTCTGCTCGGGGGCGTCCGGCAGGACCTCGAGGACGGCGTCCAGCATGTCGCCGGTGCCGCGGCCGTGCAGCGCGGAGACGGGGTGCGGCTCGCCGAGACCCAGCGACCACAGGTAGGCCGCGTCCGCCTCACCGCTCTGCCCGTCGACCTTGTTGGCCGCCAGCACCACGGGCTTGCCGGCCTTGCGCAGCAGCCGTACGACCGCCTCGTCGGTGTCGGTGGCGCCGACCTTGGCGTCGACGACGAACACGACGGCGTCGGCGGCCTCGATCGCGTACTCGGCCTGCGCGGCCACGGAGGCGTCGATGCCGAGGACGTCCTGCTCCCAGCCGCCGGTGTCGACGACCTTGAAGCGGCGGCCCGACCACTCGGCCTCGTAGGTGACGCGGTCGCGGGTGACGCCGGGCTTGTCCTCGACGACTGCCTCGCGCCGCCCGATAATGCGGTTCACCAGGGTCGACTTGCCGACATTCGGGCGGCCGACGACGGCGAGCACGGGCAGCGGGCCGTGACCGGCCTCTTCGATGGCGCCCTCGACGTCGTCGAGGTCGAAGCCCTCTTCCGCGGCGAGCTCCATGAAGTCCGCGTACTCGGCGTCGCCAAGTGCTCCGTGGTCGTGCTCCCCGCCCGAGCCGTCGGAGTGGATGTGGTCGTTCATGAAGTCCGTACCTCGTCGTTCATCGTGGTGATCGGTGGAACATCCGGTTTCTCCCGGCTGATCCACTACTGAAGTGTCGCTCAGCGCCCGGTCAGGCGCCTGGCGTTTTCCAGGTGAGCGGTGAGCTGCTTCTGGATGCGTTCGGTCGCCTCGTCGAGCGCCTTGCGCGTGCGCCGTCCGCTGCCGTCGCCCGCCTCGAAGGGGTCGCCGAAGACGACGTCGATACGGCTGCGCAGCGGAGGCAGCCCCTTTATCAACCGTCCCCGTCGCTCGGAACTTCCCAGTACGGCGACCGGGACGACCGGTGCTCCACTGCGTACGGCGAAGTACGCGAGCCCGGCGCGCAGCGCGGCGAAGTCGCCCTCACCGCGGGTGCCCTCCGGGAAGATACCGAGGACCCCGCCGGCGGACAGCACGTCCAGCGCCTGCGTGATCGCCGTGCGGTCGGCACCCGACCGGTCGACCTTGACCTGCCCGATGCCGAGCAGGAACGGGTCGAGCGGGCCGATGAACGCTTCCTTCTTGATCAGGAAGTGCGTCGGCCGGGGCGCCACGCCCATGACCATCGGACCGTCGATGTTGTGGGAGTGGTTGACGGCGAAGATCACCGGGCCGGTGGCGGGCACCTTCCAGGCGCCCAGCACCCGCGGCTTCCACAGCCCGTACATCAGGCCGACGCCGATCCGCCGCCCGACCTCGGCGCCCCGCTCCGAAGGCTGAGTCACTTCCCGGCCCGCTTCTCCTCGACGAGGGTGACGACGCACTCGATGACCTGCGCGAGGGTGAGGTCGGTGGTGTCCACCTCGACCGCGTCGTCCGCCTTGGCGAGCGGCGAGGCCTTACGGGAGGAGTCGGCCGCGTCGCGCTTGATCAGCGCCTCGCGGGTGGCGTGCACGTCGGCGCCCTTCAGCTCGCCGCTGCGGCGGGCGGCACGCGCCTCCGGGGAGGCGGTGAGGAAGATCTTCAGGTCGGCGTCGGGCAGCACGGTCGTCCCGATGTCACGGCCCTCGACGACGATGCCGTGCTCCGCGGAGGTGGCCAGCGAGCGCTGCAGCTCGGTGATCCGGGCCCGCACCTCGGGCACCGCGCTGACCGCGCTGACCTTGGAGCTGACCTCCTGGGTGCGGATCGGGCCGGCCACGTCGGTGCCGTCGACCGTGATCGTCGGATTGGCCGGGTCCGTGCCGGAGACGATCTCGGCCTTGCCCGCCACGGCGGCGATCGCGGTCGGGTCGTCGATGTCGATCCCGTTGTTCACCATCCACCAGGTGATCGCCCGGTACTGGGCGCCGGTGTCCAGGTAGCTCAGGCCGAGCTGCGCCGCGACGGCCTTCGACGTGCTCGACTTGCCGGTGCCGGCCGGGCCGTCGATGGCGACGATCACGGGCTTGGCGACGCCGTTTTCCACGGGGGGACACCTTCCTGGTGCGGTGCGGTGGGTGTGTGGGGCCGCGAGGGTGCCCTGCACAAGGTTACTGGGTGCGCGTCACTCGTCCGGACGCGCAGGGCTCGGGCCTCACGGCTGCCGGTCAGAAATCTCAGCCCGTCCGGCGTTTGAGGACGAGGCCGTTCAGGCCGAAAGCGGGGGTCTGGGGCGGCAGCACCCAGGGACGGGACGGGTAGGGGCGACGGGGGCGAGAACTACTGCCGGATCGCCCAGCCCCGCTCCCGCAATGCCGCCGTGAGGACCGGCGCCGCCTGCGGCTCCACCAACAACTGCACCAGCCCCGCCTGCTGCCCGGTCGCATGCTCGATGCGGACGTCCTCGATGTTGACCCCGGCCCGGCCCGCGTCGGCGAAGATGCGTGCCAGCTGGCCCGGCTGGTCGTCGATGAGGACGGCCACGACCTCGTACGCCCGCGGGGCGGACCCGTGCTTGCCCGGCACCCGGACCTGTCCGGCGTTCCCACGCCGCAGCACGTCCTCGATCCCGGCGGTGCCGTCGAGCCGCTTGGCCTCGTCGGAGGACTGCAGGGACCGCAGCGCCTGCACCGTCTCCTCCAGGTCGGCGGCGACCTCGGAGAGCAGGTCGGCCACCGGCCCGGGGTTCGCGGACAGGATGTCGATCCACATCCGGGGATCGGAGGCGGCGATCCGGGTCACGTCCCGGATGCCCTGACCGCACAGTCGTACGGCCGCCTCCTCGGCGTTCTCCAGCCGCGCGGCGACCATGCTGGACACCAGGTGGGGCATGTGGGAGACCAGGGCGACGGCGCGGTCGTGGGCGTCGGCGTCCATGACGACCGGGACGGCCCGGCAGTGCGAGACCAGCTCCAGGGCGAGGTTGAGCACCTCTGTGTCGGTGTCCCGGGTCGGGGTGAGCACCCAGGGGCGGCCCTCGAAGAGGTCACCGGTCGCCGCCAGCGGCCCGGACTTCTCGCGGCCCGACATGGGGTGCGTGCCGATGTACTTCGCCATCACGGACGGGTCCAGGCCCAGCGCCTCCAGCTCGCGGCGCGGGCCGCCCTTGACGCTGGCCACGTCCAGGTAGCCATGGGCCGCGCCCCGGCGCATGGCGTCGGCCAGGACTCCGGCCACATGGGCGGGAGGCGCGGCGACGATCGCGAGGTCGACCGGTCCGGCGGGGGCCTCGTCGGTGCCGGCACCGAGCGCGGCGGCCGTACGGGCCTGCTCCGGGTCGTGGTCGGCGAGGTGGACGACGACGCCCCGCTGGGACAGGGCGATGGCGGCGGACGTACCGATGAGCCCGGTGCCGATGACGAGCGCGGTTCTCACTGGGCGATGTCCTTGCGCAGGGCGGCTGCGGCGCCGAGGTAGACATGGGCGATGTCGGCGCGGGAGCGGTCCGACTCGATGTGCGCCAGGACGCGCACGACGCGCGGCATGGCGCCCTCGATGTCGAGTTCCTGGGCGCAGATCAGTGGTACGTCGACGATGCCGAGCTTGCGTGCGGCTGCCGCCGGGAAGTCGCAATGCAGGTCGGGCGTGGCCGTGAACCAGATGCTTATCAGGTCGTCGGTGCTCAGGGCGTTCCGCTCGAGGATGGCGGTGAGCAGGGCCCCGACCTGCTCGTCCATGTGCCCGGCCTCGTCCCGTTCCAGTTGGACGGCTCCCCGGACCGCTCGTACCGCCACGGCTGCACTCCTCGCTGATGTACGGATCGGCTTTCGACCCTCCAGCCTAGTCAGCCCGCGGCGGGCGGGTGCGCGACGCCCGCCCGCTGAGACGGCGGCTCGGATGCCCTGCCAATGTCACCGAATCGCCCCGATTTCGCTACTTGGGGCGGGTCGCCCCTGTGCGCCTCTTTACGTCGGGGCCGCCGGTCCGCTCTGATGGCAAGGACACCCGCCTCGGGGGAGGCCCGTATGAAGCGCCCTGGACCGCTGCTCACGCTGCTCGCGGGACTGCTGCTCGGCCTGTTCATGCTGTCCCTCAACGCGACGACGGGGTCGAAGAGCGCCTCGTCCCCGTACAAGGAGAAGTCGCCCGCCGTCACGGCCTCGCCGACTCCCTCGAAGGCCACCGCGTCGCCCAGCCCGTCGCCGTCGCGGGCGGCCGCGCCCCAGGCGGTCTACACCGGCCGTACCGACGACGACTCGTCCGCCGTGGCCGTCTCGCTGCGCGGCGGCAAGGCGATCGCGTACTTCTGCGACGGCCACAACATCGAGTCGTGGCTGAAGGGCTCGGTGAAGGACGACGGCAGTCTGAGCCTGACCGGTGACCACGGCGCGAAGCTGAACGGCACGCTGAAGGGCAGCAGTCAGATTCGGGGGACTGCTGACGTCGGCGGGGGGCACTACGCCTTCACACTCGACAAGGCGAAGAAGCCGTCCGGTATCTACCGGGCGAACAGCCAGGTCGCCGGTGCCAGGATCGTCGGCGGCTGGATCGTCCTGCCGGGCGGCAAGCAGGTCGGCATCATCACCCGCGACGGAGCGCCCTCGGCCGCGCCGGCCATCGACCCGGCGACGGGCGCGGTGACGGTCGACGGACAGCGGCTGACGGCACATCCCGTAACCCCTTGATCCTCCTGACCTGGGAGACGACACCATGACCGTCGACCCGAACGCCGCGACCCAGAGTTTCCCGCCCTCCGGACCCGCCCATCGCGCCCCCACCCCTGCCCGCTATCTGATACCGGCCCTCGTCGCCACCGCGGTGGCCGTCGGCCTCGGGGTGTACGCCAACGTTCACGACCCCACCGGGACGGCCTTCAACCTGGCGGGGTTCAGCAGCACGGGCGCGGTGAAGTCGTGGCTGGCGTCGACCGCGTTCTTCTTCGCGCTCGTCCAGCTGGTCAGCGCGTTCATGGTGTACGGCAGGCTGCGGGGGCCGCGCTGGGCGGCGGCGCTGCACCGCTGGTCGGGCCGGATCGCGTTCCTGGCGGCGGTTCCGGTCGCCGTGCACTGCCTGTACGCGCTGGGCTACCAGACCTACTCGACGCGCGTGATGTGGCACTCGGCCCTGGGTTGCTTCTTCTTCGGTGCCTTCAGTGCCAAGATGCTGCTGCTTCGCTCTCAGCGGCTCCCCGGCTGGCTGCTGCCGCTCGTCGGCGGGCTGGTCTTCACCGTTCTCACGCTCATCTGGCTGACGTCCGCCCTCTGGTTCTTCCGCACGTTCGGAGTGACGACATGACCCACCGCTCGAAGCGGCGCACGGTTCTCCTCGCGACGGGCGCGGCGACGCTCGCCGCGGGCTGCAGCAAGTACGGCAACAGCGACTCCGGGTCCGCCACGAACGCCTCCGGCGGGCAGGAGCTGGCGAAGACCTCCGAGATCCCCGTCGGCGGTGGCAAGATCTTCAAGGACCAGAAGGTCGTGGTCACCCAGCCGAAGAAGGACGAGTTCAAGGCCTTCTCGGCGATCTGCACCCACCAGGGCTGCACGGTGGGCACCATCTCGAACGGCACCATCGACTGTCCCTGCCACGGCAGCAAGTACCGCATCGCGGACGGCTCGGTGGCCGGCGGCCCCGCGCCGAAGCCGCTGCCCGCGGAGCAGATCAAGGTGGAGGGAAATTCGATCCGTCTGGCGTGAGGGGCCGCGTACGCTCCGGGACATGCTTCCCGAGACCCTGGTGCGCGACCACACGATCTACGCCTGCGTCATGGGTTCGCGCGCCTTCGGTCTGGCGACGGACGGCAGCGACACCGACCGCCGGGGCGTGTTCGCGGCGCCCACTCCCCTGTTCTGGCGCTTCGAGAAGCCGCCGACGCATGTCGAGGGCCCGGCCGAGGAGCAGTTCGGCTGGGAGCTGGAACGATTCTGCGAGCTGGCCCTGCGCGCCAACCCGAACATCCTGGAGTGTCTGCACTCCCCGCTCGTGGAGTACGTCGACGACACCGGCCGCGAACTCCTCGCGCTGCGCGGGGCGTTCCTCTCCCGCCGGGCCCACGAGACGTTCACGCGCTACGCCCTCGGCCAGCGCAAGAAGCTGGAGGCCGACGTCCGCACCCACGGCGCCCCGCGCTGGAAGCACGCCATGCATCTGCTGCGCCTCCTGACGAGCTCCCGCGACCTGCTGCGCACGGGCGCCCTCACCATCGACGTGGGCGAGCAGCGCGAGCCCCTGCTGGCCGTGAAGCGCGGCGAGGTCCCGTGGCCGGAGGTCGAGTCCTGGATGAACCGCCTGGCCGCGGAGGCCGACGAGGCGGCCCGCCACAGCCCGCTCCCCGAGGAGCCGGACCACGCCCGCGTCGAGGCCTTCCTCGTCCGCGTCCGCCGCGCCTCAGCCCGCCAGCCGGATGCGTACGACGAAGTCGTGCAGGGCGTCGTGGACGGCCGGGGCGTCGGGTAGCGCCGAGGACTCCTGCGCCACGTCCAGCACGCCATGCAGATGCTCGACATCGGCCTGCACGCGCGCGTGGTCGACATCGGCACCCCCGTGCTCCTGCTCCGCCTTCGCCGCGATCAGCTCCGGCAGATAGGCGGGGGCTTCCACCTCCGCCAGCAGCGTGGGCAGATGGGCCTGCACCTCGCCGCTGCGTATCAGGTGGATGCCGGTGAGCAGAACCCGGAAGGTGTAGAGCAGCGGCTTGAGCTCACCGGTCTTCTCGTAGAGCCGCCACTGGGTGTGGGGGCGTTGACATCAGCCGCTCCGCGGCGGGCTCTGTAGTGGTGGGCGTGATGGCTGGTGAGCACGCCGGGCGCGAGCGCGGCCAGTTCGCGGTGCGCGTCGGTCGTATGCACGACCAGCGGCGAGAGCAGCTGCTCCAGCACATAGCCGTTGCGGCGCAGCATCAGCCGTACGAACTTGCGCAGGTCGTGGGTGACGAGGTCCAGCTCGACGCCGTCCCGGTCCCACATCCGGGACCGGGTCTCGTCCGGCTCCCGCAACCCCAGCAGGTCCGCTGTCGGCAGCAGGTGCACGCCTCGCAGGTCGACGTCCGAGTCGCGGGACGGGAAGCCGTAGAGGTGGGCGCCGGAGACGGTCGCGAACAGCACCGGGTCGGGCTGTTCGGCGACCACCGGCGTCAGGTCGCGGTCCAGGGCGTCGATCACGCTCAAGCGTCCCAGAGGGCACCGAGCGTCAGCAGGTCGGTGCGGTATTCGATGCGGTCGGCCCACTCGGTCGGCCAGGCCTCGGCACCCAGGTGCGCGCCCGCGAAAGCGCCCGTCAGGCAGGCGATGGAGTCCGAGTCTCCCGAGGTGCAGGCGGCGCGGCGGATGGCGGTGACCGGTTCGTCGACGAAGAGCAGGAAGCACAACAGGCCCGTCGCCAGGGCCTCTTCGGCGATCCAGCCCGCACCGGTGGCCAGGCACGGGTCGGTCTCCACCGAGACCGTGCGTACGGCGTCCTGGAGGCGGCCGAGGATCTCCAGGCACTCGTCCCAGCCGCGCGCGATGAACTCCTCGGGGGTGGCGTCCTCGGCACGCGTCCACAGGTCACCGAGCCAGGCGTGGTGGTAGCGGCTGCGGTTCTCCAGGGCGTACGACCGCAGCAGGCCGACGAGACCGGTCGGCTCGACGCCCTGGGCGAGCAGCCGTACCGCACGGGCGGTGAGGTCGGAGGCGGCGAGCGCCGTCGGGTGCCCGTGGGTCAGTGCGGACTGCAACTGGGCGGCGCCCGCGCGCTGCTCGTCGCTCAGGCCGGGGACGAGCCCGACGGGCGCGACCCGCATGTTGGCACCGCAGCCCTTGGAGCCGATCTGGCTGGCGTCCTGCCAGAGACGGCTCTCGTCCTTCAGCAGGCTGCAGGCCCGCAGGCAGGTGTTCCCGGGCGCCCGGTTGTTCTCCGGCGACTGGTACCAGTCCACGAACTCCTCGCGCAGCGGCCGCTCCAGCCGCTTCGGGGCGAGCACCCCGCGGTCCATCGCCGTGCGCAGCGCCCGGCCGAGCGCCAGCGTCATCTGTGTGTCGTCGGTGACTATCGCCGGCGTCGGCAGCCGCATCTGCCGCCACGGCCCGCACTTGGCGAGGATCGACGGCACGTCGTTGAACTCGGTCGGAAAGCCGAGCGCGTCCCCGAGGGCGAGGCCGGTCAACGCCCCTGTGGCGGCTTGCTTGTCGACGATGGTCGCGGTCATACGGGGCGTCCTTCCCGGGACGGTCGCAGGAGAGGCGGGTGCAGGGCGGTGGCCGGGCCCGCGCGGTAGAGCGCGGCGGGTTTGCCCCGGCCGCCGGTCAGCCGGGCGGCGCCCGGCACGGCCTCGACGAAGCCGGGCGTGGCGAGCACCTTGCGGCGGAAGTTGGGCCGGTCGAGTGCCGTGCCCCAGACGGTCTCGTAGACCTGCTGCAGCTCGCCGAGCGTGAACTCGGGCGGGCAGAAGGCGGTGGCGAGACAGGTGTACTCGAGCTTGGCGCCGACCCGTTCGTGGGCGTCGGCCAGGATCGTGTCGTGGTCGAAGGCGAGCGGCCGGGCCGAGTCGTACGGCAGCCAGCTCGCCCGCGCCGCGTCACTGCCGGCCTGCGGCTCGGGCGCGTCGGGCAGCAGCGCGGTGAAGGCGACGGACACGACCCGCATCCGGGGGTCGCGGTCGGGTTCGCTGTAGGTCCGCAGCTGCTCCAGGTGCAGCCCGGTGACGTCCGCGAGACCGGTCTCCTCGGCGAGTTCGCGCCGGGCGGCCGTCTCCGCCGACTCCCGCGGCTCCACGAAGCCGCCGGGCAGCGCCCAGTGACCGGCGAAGGGGTCCTGGCCGCGCTCCACGAGGAGGACGTGCAGGGCGCCGTCACGGATCGTCAGGACGGCGAGGTCGACGGTGACGGCGAAGGGTTCGTAGGCGTACTTGTCGTACTCCATGACACCGGCCTCCATCCCCCGGATTCCTTAATGGTCATGTCGACTATAAACGCGAGGTGTGTGCTTCCACAACCCCGAGCGCTTCCCCAACCCGCGTGCTTCCGCGCCCCCGAGAGGGGTAACCGGCACCGCATGGGCGAGATCCTTGTGGGCACGTGTTCGTGGACGGACCGGGCACTGGTCGGCAGCGGCTGGTATCCGGCGGGGCGCAAGGACGCGGAGGGGCGGCTGAGGCACTACGCCGAGCGGTTCCCGGTCGTCGAGGTCGACTCGGCGTACTACGCACTGCCGAGCGCCCGCAACAGCCTCCTGTGGGCCGAACGGACACCGGACGGCTTCGTCTTCGACGTGAAGGCGTTCTCGCTGCTCACCGGCCACCCGACGCGGGACGCGGTGATGCCGGACGGGCTCCCCGCCGACCACTGGGATCCGAAGGTGCTCGACCAGGTGTGGGCGCGGTTCACCGAGGGGATCGAGCCGCTGCGGGCGGCCGGGCGGCTCGGCAGCGTGCTGTTCCAGATGCCGCCGTGGTTTCGCCCCGGAAAGCGGTCCGGGGAGTTCCTGCGGGAGTGCGCCGAGCGGACCGAAGGGTGGCCGGTCTCCGTGGAGTTCCGGCATCCCGGATGGTGGCGGCCGGAGTGGGCGGAGGCCACGCGCGCGTTACTGACCCGGTACGGCATGACCGCCGTGGCGGTGGACATGACGCAGTCGCTTCCCTTGTCCGTCCCGCCCGTCACGCCGGTCGCCGCGCCGCGGCTGTCCGTCGTCCGGTTCCACGGGCGGAGCTCGGCCTGGGGGTCGGGGAGCAAGGAGGACCGGTTCCGGTACGACTACGGGGAGGACGAACTCATCGAATGGCTGCCCCGGTTGCGGTCACTGGCCGGGCGGACGGAGCAGCTCCACGTGCTGTTCAACAACTGCTGCGGTGCCGCCGCGGTCCGCGCCGCCGAGACCATGACGGAGCTGCTCGGCGGCGCGGAGTGGGCTCACGCACGCGTGCGTGACGGCGCGAACGCCGCCACCAGCGCCCCCGCAGCCGTCCGGGAAGGACGCGGGTGAGATGCCGACGCTCGCGATGGGGGTTCCTTCCATGAGCTCTTGAGCTCGCTCACGGAAGGCAGACCGCCCTCACTCCGGAAAGGAATCGCGCGCGGCGACCAGCGCGAGCCGCAGGCTGCCGCGGGGCGGCCACCACGGTCGCCGGGTCGACGAGCGCGTCGGGCAGCGGCGCGCAGCCACGGAACTTCCCTCGCAGGGGCCCTCAGCGGCTCCTCAGGCGCCTCGGAAGGCCCGCCGAGCCCCGCGGGCAGAGGACACCTCGCGCGGCTCTCCAGCGCCGTCGGACACGTGTTGGTGGCGATGCGGTGCAGCCAGGTCCGCAGGGACGCGCGACCCTCGTCGACCGAGCCCGGCATCCGGTAGCAGTGCCCGCGCGGTCCGTCGTCGTAGCAGCCATGGCCATTCCTCTCGCCGGTCACGAGTACAGACCGGCGAGAGCGAAAACGCATCGGCCGGTCCGGAGAGGATCCGGAACCGGCCGTCGCACAGGGCTGCTAGAGGTCGACTTCCTGCATCAGCATGCCGACCTCGGTGTTCGACAGCCTCCGCAGCCAGCCCGACTTCTGGTCGCCCAGGGTGATCGGACCGAAGGAGGTGCGCACCAGCTTCTCCACCGGGAAGCCGGCCTCCGCGAGCATGCGGCGGACGATGTGCTTGCGGCCCTCGTGAAGGGTCACCTCGACCAGGTAGTTCTTGCCGGTCTGCTCGACCACCCGGAAGTGGTCCGCGCGCGCGTACCCGTCCTCCAGCTGGATGCCGTCCTTGAGCTTCTTGCCCAGGTCGCGCGGGATCGGGCCGACGATCGCGGCGAGGTAGGTCTTCTTCACGCCGTACTTGGGGTGGGTCAGACGGTGCGCCAGTTCGCCGTGGTTGGTGAGCAGGATGACGCCCTCGGTCTCGGTGTCGAGCCGCCCCACGTGGAAGAGCCGGGTCTCGCGGTTGGTGACGTAGTCGCCGAGGCACTGGCGCCCCTCGGGGTCCTCCATGGTGGAGACCACGCCCGCCGGCTTGTTCAGCGAGAAGAACTGGTACGACTGCGTGGCGACGGTCAGCCCGTCGACCTTGACCTCGTCCTTCTCCGGGTCGACGCGCTTGCCCTGCTCGAGGACGATCTCGCCGTTGACCTCGACACGGGCCTGCTCGATCAGCTCCTCGCAGGCGCGCCGGGAGCCGTAGCCCGCGCGCGCGAGCACCTTCTGCAGCCGCTCGCCCTCCTGCTCGGCGCCCGGGAAGGTCTTGGGCAGCTTGACGTCCTTCTTGCCCGCGTACCGCTCGCGGTTGCGCTCCTCGGCCCGGGCGTCGTACTCACGGGAGCTCGCCGGAGCCGTACGGCCCCGACCCGTGCCCTGGCCCTGCCTGGGGCCGCCCTTGGCGCCGCCGCGCGCCGAGGCGCCGCGCCCCGACTTCGGGCCGTCCTGGGTGGCGCCTGGGCCCACGTCGTAGCGCCGCTCCTCCGGGCGGGGCTTCTTCGGCCGGCCGCCCTGCTTGTCGTCGCGGTCGTTACCGGCGCCGCGGAAATTACCGCGGCCACCGCTGCTCCCGCCGCGGCCGCCGCTGTTGCCACCACGGCTCCCGCCGTTGTTTCCGCTGCTGTTCCTGCCGCTGCTGCTTCGCATCAAAGTTCCGTCTTGTCGTCTGCGTCCTCGGAATCCGGAGCGTCCGGATCGAACGACGGAACCCCTTCCAGTGTCTCGGCCTCGATCGCCTCCGCCTCCGGGAGGAAGGGCGCGAGCTCCGGGAGCTCGTCCAGACCGCGCAGGCCCATCCGCTCCAGGAAGTAGTTCGTCGTCGTGTACAGGATCGCACCTGTTTCGGGTTCCGTGCCCGCCTCCTGGACCAGACCGCGCTGCAGCAGGGTGCGCATGACCCCGTCGCAGTTCACTCCTCGTACGGCCGAAACGCGGCTGCGGCTGACCGGCTGGCGGTAGGCGACGACGGCGAGGGTCTCCAGGGCGGCCTGGGTGAGCCGGGCCTGCTGGCCGTCCAGGACGAAGCCCTCGACGGCCGCCGCGTACTCCGGACGGCTGTAGAAACGCCAGCCGCCGGCGATCAGCCGCAGCTCGAATCCGCGGCCCTGTACGGCGTATTCGTCGGCCAGCTCCCGCAGTGCGTCCCCGACCTGTCGTTTGGGCCGCTGGAGGATCTTCGCGAGATGTTCCTCGGTCGCGGGCTCGTCCACGACCATGAGGACGGCCTCCAGGGCGGGCTTGAGGTCGAGGTCGGCGACCGTGCTCAGCCCTGCCGGGAGGCCGGGGGTGTTTTCACTCACGCCTTGTCCTCCTTGGGTGGCTCGGGCGGTCGGTCGAATTCGTCGGTCACCCTGGGCTGGGCTTCGCCCTCGCCGCCGGTCCAGCGCACGATCAGCTCGCCGAGCGCCGTCTCCTGGTCGAGGGCGACGGCCTTCTCCCGGTAGAGCTCCAGCAGGGCGAGGAATCGCGCGACGACGGTGAGGGTGTCGTCGGTGTCCTCGACCAGCGCCCGGAAGCTGGCCTCGCCGAGCTCCTTGAGCCGGGCGACGACGATTGAGGCCTGCTCCTGCACGCTGACCAGCGGTGCGTGGATGTGGTCCACGTACACCTGCGGCTTGGGCTTGGGCTGCATCGCCTTCACGGCGAGCTTCGCGAAGCCCTCCGCCCCGATGCTGATGACGACCTCGGGCAGCAGCTCGGCGTGATGCGGCTCCAGTCCGACGGTACGGGGATAACGCCGGGCCTCCGCGTCCAGCCGCTGGTTGAAGATGTCGGCGATCTGTTTGTAGGCGCGATACTGCAGCAGCCGTGCGAACAGCAGGTCCCGCGCCTCCAGGAGCGCGAGGTCGGCCTCGTCCTCGACCTCGGCGGAGGGCAGCAGCCGGGCGGCCTTCAGGTCGAGCAACGTGGCCGCGACCACAAGAAACTCGGTCGTCTGGTCCAGATCCCAGTCCGGCCCCATCGCCCGGATGTGCGCCATGAACTCGTCGGTCACCTTGGACAGCGCAACCTCGGTGACGTCCAGCTTGTGCTTGGAGATCAGCTGAAGCAGCAGATCGAAGGGGCCTTCGAAGTTGGAAAGCCGAACCTTGAAGACTCCGTCACCGCCGGCCTCACCGGGGCCTGCTTCCGCCCCCGCACCCGCTTCCTGGGGCCCGCCACCGGACTCGGTCAGAGCCCTGGGGGCCACGGCTTCCGCCTGAACCTCGGAACCCGCCCCCGGAATCAGGGCCTCCGGCTCTCGCACCACATCCGGGACCACGGCCCCCTCCGAACGCGCGGAGACCACCTCCGGCGACACGGCGCCCGGCTCCGGAACCGGTTCAAGGCCCACGGGACGCAGGCCGGCGGCCGGCACCGGAGCCACGGGATCCCGCCCGGGCTCACGAAGCGGCCGTTCAGCCGCGGCCTCCGGATCCGGCTCGGGGGCGGCAGCCTCGGGTTCCGTCTTCGCCGGGGTCGGGGCCGGTTCCCCGGGCGGAGCCGCCGGCTCGGCCCGGGGAGTGCCGGGGCCCCGACCCAATACACGCCGACGGCCGCCGGAGGTGCCGGCGCCGGGGGCTGGTACGTCGTTCGAGGTCATGGCCCCCGCAGGCTACCGCTACCGCCCGCGCAGCCGGCGTACGAGGATGCTCGCGTCCCCGCGGGACTCCAGGTCGGCCAGGACCACGGCGACCGCCTCGCGGACGATCCGCCCACGGTCGACCGCGAGGCCGTGCTCACCGCGGAGCACCAGGCGTGCGTGCTCCAGATCCATGAGCTCCTCGGCGGAGACGTACACGGTGATCTTCTCGTCGTGCCGCTCGCGGCCGCTGGGCCGGCGCGAGGCCGACGACCGGCCGCGCTTACGGGACTGGGCGCCGGCGGCGGCAGAACCTTCCTGCGCCCCCTGACGTCGCCCGGAGCGCTCCTGGCCCGCGGCACGGCTGCGGGACTCACCGGCGTCGGCCGGCTCCGGCTCCGCGGCCACGTGCTCCGGGCCCTCGCCGTCGCCGCCCTGCGCCGGTACCGACTGCGGCGCGTCCTCGGGCGAGGCGGCCGCGGCCGGATCGCTCTCCCCCGCGGGCGCGGGCACACGGGCTTCGCCGTTGACCCCCCGCCGCGGAGTGGACGGCTGGAGCGCCGTTCCCCCTGTCGTACGGAAGAGTTCGTCGGCCCCCGGCAGACTCACTCGGCGTGACACCGGGCGAGCACCTCCCTGGCGAGCTGACGGTAGGCGGCGGCGCCGACGGAGTTGGAGGCGTACGTGGTGATCGGCTCACCGGCGACCGTGGTCTCCGGGAAGCGGACCGTGCGTCCGATGACCGTGTGGTAGACGTGATCGTCGAACGCCTCGACCACACGGGCCAGCACCTCGCGGCTGTGGACCGTGCGCGAGTCGTACATCGTGGCCAGGATCCCGTCGAGCTCCAGTTCCGGGTTGAGCCGCTCCTGGACCTTCTCGATCGTCTCCGTCAGCAGTGCGACACCGCGCAGGGCGAAGAACTCGCACTCGAGCGGCACGATCACCTTGTGCGCGGCCGTCAGCGCGTTCACCGTGAGCAGACCCAGCGAGGGCTGACAGTCGATCACGATGTAGTCGTAGTCGGCCATCAGCGGCTTCAGGGCCCGCTGGAGCGTGGACTCGCGCGCGACCTCCGAGACCAGCTGCACCTCGGCGGCGGACAGGTCGATGTTGCTGGGCAGCAGGTCCATGTTCGGGACCGCCGTCTTCAGGAGCACCTCGTCGGCCGCCATCCCCCGCTCCATGAGCAGGTTGTAGACGGTGAGGTCGAGCTCCATCGGATTGACGCCGAGGCCCACCGACAGCGCGCCCTGCGGGTCGAAGTCCACGAGCAGCACGCGGCGTCCGTACTCCGCGAGCGCGGCACCCAGGTTGATGGTCGACGTCGTCTTGCCGACGCCGCCCTTCTGGTTGCACATCGCGATGATCTTCGCGGGCCCGTGGTCGGTCAGCGGGCCCGGGATGGGGAAGTACGGCAGCGGACGCCCGGTCGGGCCGATTCGCTCACGGCGCTGGCGGGCAGCGTCGGGCGCGAGCGTGGCCGCGTACTCGGGGTCGGGCTCGTACTCCGCGTCGGGGTCGTAGAAGTGCCCTTCGGGCAGTTCGTCGTAGTCGGCGAAGTGGTTGTGGGGCGCGCCACTTCCGTCGCCGGCCATGGCGTTCACGTGATGGCCATCCATGCTCTGGTGTGCAGTCCGGATCACCTGCGGACCCGGGCTCTGGTGGGCTGCGAAGGTGCGCACAGCTACGGAGCCGACAGCCTCGAACCCCGCGGGACCCTGGTCCCGTACAGGCGCTCCTGGTTGACCACCCCCGGGAGAAAATGTCGACTCATTCACAAGTCGTCTTACCTCCTTGGTGACCAGGAAACTTCTAGACAGGTCAGCGTGGCACCATGCCGACGGTTGGCGACTCTATGGCGTGTCGGGCGTCCGCAGCAACACAATCCGCCGCACCGGGCTCGATGTGTCGACAATGAAACATCCCTCTGTCAAGGGCGTACGGCCGTCGCACGGCAGGTTTCGCGGGTGTGCGAATCGGTCGAAGAGTTACGTTCGAGGCGAGTTGACCTAGAGCCACAAAGTGACCATACACACATCCGGCCGGACCTCGTCGGGCAAGGTCCGGCCGGATGTGCGCTGTTGACGACCTGTGTTGACGTATCGCCTTTTACCGAATGGTGACTTAGCGGCTCGACGACTCGCCGCTCAGCCGAGCAGGCTCTCGAGCTCCACGTGCTCCAGTCCGTGCGCCTCTGCGACCTCGCGGTAAACGACCTTGCCGTCATGGGTGTTGAGGCCCTTGGCGAGCGCGGGGTCACGGCGCAGCGCCTCCACCCAGCCGTGGTCGGCGAGTTCGACGATGTAGGGCAGCGTCGCGTTGGTGAGCGCGTAGGTGGAGGTGTTGGGCACCGCGCCCGGCATGTTGGCGACGCAGTAGAAGACCGAGTCGTGGACCGTGAAGGTCGGCTCGGCGTGCGTGGTCGGACGGGAGTCCTCGAAGCAGCCGCCCTGGTCGATCGCGATGTCGACAAGGACACTCCCGGGCTTCATGCGGGAGACGAGCTCGTTGGTGACCAGCTTGGGGGCCTTGGCGCCGGGGATGAGGACGGCGCCGACGACGAGGTCGGCGTCCAGGACGGCCTTCTCCAGCTCGAAGGAGTTGGACATGATCGCCCGGACCTTGGTGCCGAAGACCTTGTCCGCCTCGCGCAGCTTGTTGATGTCGCGGTCGAGCAGCGTGACGTGGAAGCCCAGGCCGACTGCGATCTGCGTCGCGTTCCAGCCGGAGACGCCACCACCGATGACGACGGCCTTCGCGGGCTGGGTGCCGGGGACGCCGCCGGGGAGCACGCCGCGGCCGCCGGCCGAGCGCATCAGGTGGTAGGCGCCGACCTGCGGGGCCAGCCGGCCCGCGACCTCGGACATGGGGGCGAGCAGCGGCAGCGCGCGACTGGGGAGCTCGACGGTCTCGTATGCGATCGCCGTGGTGCCGGACTCGATCAGCGCGTCGGTGCACTCCTTGGAGGCGGCGAGGTGCAGGTAGGTGAAGAGCGTCTGGTCCTTGCGCAGGCGGTGGTACTCCTCGGCGACGGGCTCCTTGACCTTCAGCAGCAGGTCGGCGGTGGCCCACACCTCGTCCGCGGTCGGCAGGATCTGCGCACCGGCGGCGACGTACTCGCTGTCCGGGATCGACGATCCGACACCGGCGTCGTGCTCGATGACGACCTGATGACCGTGGCGCACGAGCTCGTGCACACCGGCGGGGGTGATGGCCACCCGGAACTCGTTGTTCTTGACCTCGCGGGGGATGCCGACCTTCACGTCGATCACGGTCCTTGGCTCAGTGGATGTGGGGCAATACAACACATACCCGGGCATGCATGAGCACACCGGGAGACACCGCAGGAGAAGGTGCGGCAGAGCCAGTCTAATGAAGGCGTTCTCTCTGTCTAGCCTTTCATTGCATCAATCTTCGCCAGATGTACTACGGATTTCGCAGGTGTCATCATCCTGTTGCAAGGGATCAAGGGGTTTAGGCTCCTGCTCACCGTCCTCGCGCTCCTCCCCCAGCAGCCGCTCGGCCGTGCCCCGGTGCAGCTGAGCGGAGGCGGGATCGCCCAGGCGTTCCAGCGTGTCGGCGAGCCGCAGCTGCAGCGCCGCCTGCAGTCGTACGTCCTCGGCACGCCGGGCCCACTCCACCGCCTCGTGGCAGGTGCGCAGCGACTCCTCGGGCCGTCCCGCGTACTCCTGGACGCGCGCGAGTTCGCTCAACGCCCGTGCGTGGGAGGCGATGTCGCCGTTCTTGCGGTGCCGGGCGATCGCCGTGCGCCAGCCGCGCTGCGCCTCGCCGTAGCGGCCCGCATAGGTGTGGGCCGCGGCGATACGGCCGTAGAGCCGGGCGGCGGCCGCACGCTCACCCCGGGCCAGGCGCTCGGCGAGCGCGCGGCCGAACCAGTCGGCGGCCCGGTCGTAGTCCCCGAGCTCCAGATGCGCACCGCCTACGGATTCCATTGCGCGGCCGCTCGCGTAGGGGTCGTTCGCCTCCCGTCCGGCGTCCAGCGCGGCCCGATAGCGCGCCAGCGCCTCCGTCGTGCGGCCGGTCTGGGCGTCCAGGTCGCCGAGGTTCAGCAGTGCGGCGGCCTTCTCGCGAGGCAGGTCCCGTCGCTCGGCGACGTCCAGGACGAGCCGGTGGATGCCGTACAGGTCGGGGGCGGCGGCCCGGGTGCCGAAATGCGCGACCATGGCCTTGACCAGCTGGGACATCAGCCGACGGGCGAGGGTGTCCAGCTCCCCGTCCGCGACGGCCAGCCGGGCCGCGGCCAGCAGCGCGGGCCTGCGCAGGCGCAGCCACTCCTCGGCGGCCCGGGGGTTCGGGAAGCGCAGCGAGCGCGGCATGCCCTGGAGCTTCTCGCGCGCCTCGGGGCTGTCCGTCTCGGTGATCACCCGGCACGACTGCAGCAGCCGTACCGTCCGCTCCAGCATGCGGGCGCGGGCCAGCTGCACCTCGCCGGGGCGGTCCTGGCTCTGGGTGAGCGTCTTCAGCAGGGGGTGCAGACAGCCCGGCACCTCGTACTGCGGCAACGGCGAGTCCGCGACCCGCAGCAGACCGAGGGCGACGAACTCGTCCAGCGCGGCATGGGCGTCGCCGACCGAGCAGCCGGCGAGCGAGGCCGCGGTGTGCGGGTCGACTAGGCCGGCCGGGGCGAGCGAGAGCAGCCGCAGCATCCGGGCGGACGGCGCGGGCAGCGAGGTGTAGACGAGCCCGAAGACCCGGCTGAGGGGCGTGCCCTCACCCTCCGTGTGCAGATGTTTGGCCAGGTCGGCGACGGCCGCCTTGGGGCGGGCGGCGAGCCAGCCGCCCGCCAGCGTCAGCGCGGCGGGGTGGCCCTGGCACTCCTCGACCAGGCCCTCGGCGGCACGGGGGTCGACCGTGATGCGGACCGAGCCGGTGTGCCGGGTGAGCAGCTCCAGGGCGGACTTGGTGTCGAGGCCGCCGAGGGTGCAGGGGCGGACGTCGGAGATACCGGTGAGGGGACCGCTCGACACGGCCACGACCAGGCAGTCCGGGGTGTCCGGCAGCAGGGCGTCGACCTGCTCGGCGTCCGCCGCGTCGTCCAGCAGCACCAGGGCCCGGCGGTCGGCGAGGGCGGTGCGCAGCGCCTCGGCCAGGTCGTCCGCGGCGGCTCCGGCGGGGGTGGGCAGCTTCAGCGCGGCGAGCAGTTCACGGGCGGTCTGCCCGAGCGGGACGGGCGTGCCGTCGGGCTCGCTCAGTCGCGCCCGGAGCACTCCGTCGCCGTAACGGTCCGCAACCTGCCGCACCAGTTCCTCGGCGAGGGCCGTGCGTCCGGAACCGGGCCTGCCCGCGATGAGCAGTACGCGCGCGCGTGGGGCCTTGCGGCCGGAGAGGGTGTCCAGGCCCGCGCGCTCGATGTCGGCGCGGAGTTCCTTCAACTCCCTTGTACGGCCCAGGAAACGGCTCTCGTCAGCAGCGTGCCCCGACAGCCGTACACCGTCTGTGTTGACCGCCTGATCCGTCACGGGCCACACTCCCGTCCCACCGCACGCGCAAGCCCGCCGGGACTCCGGTACCGGGCATGAACAGAGCCTAGTTCACGCTCTGCAACGAACCTGGCGGAGCACGGCGGGCACATCCCCCGATCGGATCAGCAGATCGTCACACCGGTACGGGGGGAGGCGGCGTTCAGGACTCGAAGGGACGCGCGGGCCACGGCGCCTCGGCGGGGCGCAGCGCGTCTAGGCCGTCGCCCTGCTCTGCGGCGACCAGCGAAAGGACGCCCACGACAAGGCAGTTGTTGTGCAGCTCGCCCTCGAGGACACCCCGTACGAGCTCCTCGAGGGGCACCCGCGCGATCTCCATGTCGGCCTCTTCGTGCTCGACCTCGAAGCGGTCGCCCTCGGCCTCGGACAGATCGCGGGCGAGGAAGATGCGCACGGCCTCGTCGCAGCCGCCGGGGGTGGTGTAGACGTCGGTCAGCACACGCCAGTCCTCGGCCTTGACGTGCGCCTCCTCGTACAGCTCGCGCTGGGCGGCGTGCAGCGGGTTCTCGCCGGGCACGTCGAGCAGACCGGCCGGGATCTCCCACAGCTTGTGGCGCACGGGGTGGCGGTACTGGCGCACGAGCAGGACCCGGCCGTCCTCGTCGAGGGCCACGACGGCGACCGAACCGGGGTGGACCTGGTAGTCGCGGCGGGCCACATGTCCGTCGGGCATGACCACGTCGTCCGTGCGCACGGAGGTCTTGTTGCCCACGAAGGGGGTCTCCGTCGCCCGGATCTCCCACGCCTCGGGGGTGTCCTTGATCGTCATGCCCTGTCCTTCCGCACGCTTCTGCCGCACACGCCGAGTGAAACGGGGCGCTCACCTTTTGAATGCGAGCGCCCCGGCCACCGTACAACTGGTGTGTTACTTGGAATTCTTCCGCTCGACCGATGCCTTCACCAGACCCGCGAACAGCGGGTGCGGCCGGGTCGGGCGGGAGCGCAGCTCGGGGTGCGCCTGGGTCGCCACCAGGTAAGGGTGCGTCTCGCGCGGGTACTCCACGTACTCGACGAGCTTGCCGTCGGGCGAAGTGCCGGAGAACAGGATGCCCGCCTTCTTCTCCAGCTCCGCGCGGTAGGCGTTGTTCACCTCGTAGCGGTGCCGGTGGCGCTCCTCGACGTACTCCTTGCCGTCGTAGACCTCGCGCACGATCGAGCCCTCGGCCAGCTTGGCCGGGTACATGCCCAGCCGCATCGTGCCGCCCATGTCGCCCTCGCCGGCGACGATGTCGAGCTGCTCGGCCATGGTGGAGATGACCGGGTGGCCGGTGGCGGAGTCGAACTCGGTGGAGTTGGCGTCGGTGATGCCGGCCAGGTTGCGCGCGGCCTCGATCACGATGCACTGCAGGCCCAGGCAGAGGCCGAGCAGCGGGATCTTGTTCTCGCGGGCGTACTTGATCGCGCCGACCTTGCCGAGCACACCGCGGTCGCCGAAGCCGCCCGGGATGCAGATGCCGTCGACGTCGCCGAGCTGCGCCGCGGCACCGGCCGGGGTCTTGCAGTCGTCGGACGTGACCCACTTGATCTTCACACGGGCCCGGTTGGCGAAGCCGCCGGCGCGCAGCGCCTCGGTGACCGAGAGGTAGGCGTCGGGCAGGTCGATGTACTTGCCGACCAGCGCGAGGGTGATCTCGTGGTCGGGGTTGTGGACGCGGTCGAGCAGGTCGTCCCAGGTCCGCCAGTCCACGTCGCGGAACGGCAGGTCCAGCTTGCGGACGACATAGGCGTCCAGGCCCTCGCCGTGCACGGTCTTGGGGATGTCGTAGATCGAGCGGGCGTCGGGGCAGGCGACCACGGCGGCCTCGTCGACGTCACACATCAGGGAGATCTTGCGCTTGATCGCGGTGGGGACCTCGCGGTCGCAGCGCAGCACGATCGCATCTGGCTGGATACCGATGTTCCGCAGGGCCGCAACCGAGTGCTGGGTCGGCTTCGTCTTCAGCTCTCCCGACGGGCCGATGTAGGGCAGGA
Source organism: Streptomyces sp. NPDC051172 (assembly GCF_040682555.1). Classification (NCBI taxonomy): domain Bacteria; kingdom Bacillati; phylum Actinomycetota; class Actinomycetes; order Kitasatosporales; family Streptomycetaceae; genus Streptomyces; species Streptomyces sp. NPDC051172. The sequence continues at coordinate 14,010 of NZ_JBFBBE010000092.1, read as the reverse complement.
GGGAGATGTGGACGACGAAGACGTTGTCACGCCCGACCTCGTGACGGACCTGGCGGACGGTCTCCAGGAACGGCAGCGACTCGATGTCGCCGACCGTGCCGCCGACCTCCGTGATGACGACGTCGACCTCGTCGGTCGCCATGCGCCGGATGCGGTGCTTGATCTCGTTGGTGATGTGCGGGATGACCTGCACGGTGTCGCCGAGGTACTCGCCGCGCCGCTCCTTGGCGATCACCGTCGAGTAGACCTGACCTGTGGTGACGTTGGCGGAGCCGTCCAGGTCACGGTCGAGGAAACGCTCGTAGTGGCCGATGTCCAGGTCCGTCTCGGCGCCGTCGTTGGTGACGAACACCTCACCGTGCTGGAAGGGGTTCATCGTGCCCGGGTCGACGTTCAGGTACGGGTCGAGCTTCTGCATCACGACCCGCAGGCCCCGCGCCTTGAGGAGCATGCCCAGGCTGGAGGCCGTGAGGCCCTTGCCCAGGGAGGAGGCGACACCCCCGGTGACGAAGATGTGCTTGGTCGTCGTAGATTTCGGCGGCATGGCCAAGAGGGGGCTCCCGTGGTCGCGGTTCGAGGTGCGGTTCCGGGGATTTCTCGCCCACCGGTCCACGGGCTACCAGGGTATCAGCGCCGGGAGGCGATGGCTTCCGGCCACGCACCGCGCACGAGTCACCACAGACCCGCACGGTCCTTCGTGTTTCTCACCCGATGCTCACCCGTTCGGCGCAGTCGGGTTGTCCGGAGCGGCACGCAGATCATCTACGTGCGTCGTATCCTGCTCGGACACTCGCTGCCGAGCCCGGCCGGGTACACGTCACCACCCCCGCACGTGATGACCGGAACAACGAGAGCTCGTCAGTTCGTTGAGTATCAATTGTCGTTTTGCCACACGGCCAGGACGACTGCTTTGCTTCACCGCTCAACGACGCATTACAACGACCCCTTGACCGCAATAAGCGACAGCCCCCTTCCTTCACGGGGGTGACGTGGCCGTTCGACTGGAGTTGCACGTGGCCGGGCGCATCGAAGACTACGCACTCATCGGAGACATGCAGACCGCCGCCTTGGTCTGCCGGGACGGCACAGTGGACTGGCTGTGCCTGCCCCGCTTCGACTCGCACGCCATCTTCGCCGGCCTGCTGGGCACCGAGGAACACGGATTCTGGCGGCTCGGCCCCGCCCACGCGTCCGAGGCGCAGCCCCCGACGGCGGCCCGGCGCAGCTACCGCGGCGACTCCCTGATCCTGGAATCCGAGTGGGACACCCCGCGCGGCACGGTCCGAGTGACCGATTTCATGCCCCCGCGTGACGGCGCCCCCCAGCTGATCCGCATCGTCGAGGGCGTCTCCGGCCGCGTCCCGATGCGCTCGGCCCTCAGGATGCGTTTCTCGTACGGCCGGGTCGTGCCGTGGGTGCACAAGCACGACGGGCGCACGGTCGCCGTGGCCGGTCCGGACTCGGTCTGGTACGACACCGAGTGCGAGACCTACGGCAAGTCGCTGACCACGTACTCGGACTTCACGGTCGCTCCCGGTGACCGCATCGCCTTCACCATCTCCTGGCAGCCCTCGCACAAGGAGCCGCCGCCGCTGCCGGAGCCGGAGGCCTCGCTGGAGGCGACGGAGGACTTCTGGCGGGAGTGGGTGGAGCACTGCACGTACCACGGCCCGTACCGCGAGGCGGTGGTCCGCTCCCTGATCACGCTGAAGGCCCTGACGTACGCCCCGACCGGCGGCATCGTCGCCGCCCCCACCACCTCCCTGCCCGAGGACATCGGCGGCGTCCGCAACTGGGACTACCGCTACACCTGGCTGCGCGACGCGGCGATCACCCTGTCCTCGCTGCTGCGCACCGGCTACCGCGAGGAGGCCCGCGCCTGGCGCGAGTGGCTGCTGCGGGCGGTCGCCGGCGACCCCGAGAACCTGCAGATCATGTACGGCATCGCCGGCGAGCGCGAGCTCGGCGAGGCGGAGCTGGACTGGCTGCCCGGCTACGAGAACTCCGCGCCGGTGCGCGTCGGCAACGGCGCCGCCCACCAGCTCCAGCTGGACGTGTACGGCGAGGTCACCGAGGCCCTGCACCTCGGCCACATGACCGGTCTCGCCCGCAGCGACTACGCCTCCCTCCTGCAGCTCAAGCTGATCCGCTACCTGGAGCAGCACTGGGACGAGCCGGACGAGGGCATCTGGGAGGTGCGCGGCCCGCGCCGCCACTTCGTGCACTCCAAGGTCATGGCCTGGGTCGCCGTCGACCGCACGATCAAGCTCATCGAGTCCGGTGACGCGGACGGCCCGCTGGAGCGCTGGCGCGAACTACGCGACGACATCCACCGGGACGTGTGCGAGAAGGGCTACGACAAGGAGCGCAACACGTTCACGCAGTCGTACGGCTCGAAGGAGCTGGACGCCTCGCTGCTGCTGATCCCGCAGATGGGCTTCCTGCCCCCCGACGACAAGCGCGTGATCGGCACGATCGAGGCGATCCAGCGCGAGCTGTCCACGCCGGACGGCTTCATCCTGCGCTACCCGACGGAGGGTTCCAGCGAGGGCGTCGACGGCCTGCCCGGTGACGAAGGGGCGTTCCTGGCCTGCTCGTTCTGGATGGCGGACGACCTGGCGATGATCGGCCGCGTGGACGAGGCCCGCAAGCTGTTCGAGAAGCTGCTCGCGCTCCGCAACGACCTCGGTCTGCTCGCCGAGGAATGGGACCCGCGCCTGCAGCGCCAGGTCGGCAACTTCCCGCAGGCCTTCAGCCACGTCCCACTCATCGACACGGCACTGCGTCTGACGGCCTCGGGAGCCTACGGCGGCTGAACAGTGTAGGTTCCCAAAACGCGTGGCCACTTTCCATCAGCAGTGGCCACCGCGTGGCCAATAGGACACGGGGATGGAAATCATGCTCCGTGGACGAGTAGTTCCCCTCTTCGTGTACAGGACTCCCCCGGTCGTCGTCTCCAGGGCTGACCGGGGCAGGACCCCAGCGTTCGGCGGCCGGTGGGGCCGCCTCGGGAATCGCGGGGTTGGTGGTCCGATGGGTACAGCGGTGGCTGCGCCGGTACGGCTGAGTGTCCGGCGTGATGACGAGGCCGTGGTGGAGGACCTGGAGTGGCGGTCGGTGCCGCTCGGGCTGCTGCGGGAGGCCCGGCCGTGGCGGACGTTCCGCTGGTTCAAGGGGCAGCAGCACTACTCGGGCACGTACTGGTCGGCCACCGTGGGCGATCACGTGATCTACGAGTCGCGGCTGGAGCTGGGGCGGCTGATGTTCGCCGACTTCGCCCCGGAGGTGGGGCACGTCGTCGCCCAGCCGTTCCTCCTCAAGGCCGATATCGACGGCAAGGTCCGCAAGCACATCCCGGACTATCTGCTGCTGACGGACGACGGTCCGGTGGTCGTGGACGTCAAGCCGCGCCGCCGGCTTGAGAAGCCGGAGGTCGCCTTCACCTTCGCCTGGACGCGGGAGGCTGTGACTTCGCGCGGGTGGCGGTACGAGGTGTGGAGCGAGCCGGATCCGCAGGTGCTGGAGAACGTCCGGTTCCTGGCCGGCTACCGCCGCGCCTGGCTGTTCGACCCTGATCTGGTGGCCGCTTTGCGGGCCGCTGATCTGGACGGGATTTCGCTGGGCGATGCCTTCCGGCTGCTGCCGGAGTGTCCCCGGCCGCTGGTGAAGTCGGCGGTGCTGCACCTTCTGTGGTCCGGGCATGTGACGACCGGGCTGGACCGGCCGCTGGGCGCGGGGCACGTGTTGCGGAGGGTCGCATGAGGGGGGCGGGGACGAAGCTGGGGGTCGGGACGCACTTCCGGCTGGACGGTGAGACGGTCGAGGTCGTGGAGTTCGCCAGCCTGGCCACGGGCATGGAGGTCGTCCTCAGGGACGGGCGGGACCGGCTGGCCCGGATGTCGCTGCGCGAGCTGCTGACCTCGGATCGCGCCGAGCTGATGCACGATGGGTCGGGCCCGTCTTCCTCCCATGACGAGGACGTCGCAGCCGTGGTGCTGAATCGGCTGACCAGGGAGGAGAAGAAGGAGGTCCTGGAGCGGGCCGAGCACGTCCGGGAGATGCTGACGGGCTACCGCTCGGGCAGCGAGGACCTTCCACGCCCTGACGAGCCGCAGCCTCAGTACGCCCCGGGCCTGCCGCTGCAGGCTCGGTATGAGGCCAAGGCGGCGGAACTGGGGGTGTCCGCCCGGTCGACGCGTCGGTGGGCACAGGTCTTCCGCGAGCTGGGCGAGGCCGGGCTGGTGTCGAAGACCGCGAAGGCGGACGGCGGGCTGAGCCATGCCGATCCGCGCTGGGTCGAGACCGCGGTGGAGGTGCTGAACGAGTACGAGGAGGAGTCGCGGCCTTCGGTGAAGGTGGTGCTGGAGGAGGTCGAAGCCCGTGTCAAGACCAAGTTCAAGCTGGTCAAGGTGCCGGTGCCACCGCAGACAACGGCCTATCGGTGGATGCAGGAACTCGAGCGGCGCCATCCCACGTTCCGGCTGAGTACGCAGCGCAACCGGGATATCGCCGACCGCCCCAAAGGGGTCTACGGGAAGCTGCGGCCCACGCGGCCGGGCGAGTACGTGCTGATGGACACCACGCGGCTGGACGTGTTCGCGCTCGACCCGGTGACGCTGCGGTGGATGCAGGCGGAACTGACCATCGCGATGGACTGGTACACCCGCTGCATCATCGGTCTGCGGGTGACGCCGGTGTCGACGAAGGCGATCGACGCGGCGGCCGTCCTCTATCAGGCATACCGTCCTCAGCCGGTTCCGGAGAGCTGGCCGAGGGAGGCTGCCTGGCCCGAGCACGGCATTCCGCGCGGGGTGCTGGTGGAGGCCGAGGCCGTCCACGGGCCCGTCACCGGGGCCTGGGGCCCGAAGGTGGCGCCGGAGACGTTGATCGTCGACCACGGCAAGATCTACCTGTCGGCGCATCTGACCAGCGTCTGCCGCCGGATGGGGATCTCGGTGCAGCCGGCGAGGCTGCGCACGGGCCGGGACAAGGGGCCCGTGGAGCGGTATTTCCGCACCCTGCGGGAAGACCTGCTGCAGCGGCTGCCCGGCTACAAGGGGCCGGACGTCCACTCGCGCGGGCTGAACCCGCAGAAGGACGCCTTCTTCTTCCATCACGAGCTTGAGGCGATTGTCCGCGAGTGGACGGCGGTGACGTATCACCGCAGGCCACACACGGGTCTCGTCGATCCGCACCTGCCGAAGGTGGAGTTGTCGCCGGCGGTGATGTTCGAGCACGGGCTCGCGCGGGCGGGCTACATCGAGGTGCCCCGCGACCCGAACCTGGCCTTCGAGTTCCTCGACGTCACGATGCGGACCGTCCAGCACTACGGCGTCGAGATCGACGGCCGCCGCTACAACGGCGGGTGCCTCGACGGGCTGCGGGACATGGCCGGCTCCGACATCGGCCTGGACAAACGGCGGCTGCCGTTCTTCGCCGACCCCGACGACGTCACCCGGATCCATTTCCGTGACGACGAGCGCGTCTGGCACACCCTTCGCTGGGAGCACGCGCCGAGCCTGGCCATGCCGCTGAGCGACGAAGCATTCCAGTTCGCCCGGAGCCTTGCCGCGAAGGAGTACACCTATCCCGACGACCGGCTCGCCATCGCCCTGCTGCTGAAACGGTGGAATCTGGGGCTGGGTACTTCCCTGGTCGAACGGCGGATGGCGCTGCGGCTCTCCCGCGAACAGGTCGCCCTGGACCTTCCCGAGCAGCCGGTCGACGACGTCAGTTCGCTGCCGTCGGTCGCCCGGGTGCTGTCCCTTCCCGAGCAGTCGGCGTCTCCGGCGATCGAGGCGATCCAGGTCCAGGAGCCGGAGGCGGGCGATGACGACGCCGACGGCCTGGAGGAACTGGAAGAGGAACTCGACTTCTACGCAACGGCCTTGAAGGACATCGATGACGACGAGTAAGCCGGCCCGCGCACAGGCCGAGGAAGCCGATCTGCGCTCCCGGCTGGATCACCTCACGCTGTCCCGCAAGGAAGGCTTCGGCCGCCTCGCCGAGGCCCCGCGCAGGAAGCGTCCGGAGCATCTGTCCCGCCGCGAGCTGAAGAAGCTGGGCGAGGGGGCCCTTGCCGAATACAACCGCGTCCGCCGCAAATGGCACGCGAACCTCGGCCCGCTGGGGACCCCGCAGATGAAAGCCCTGCACGAAGACCTCTGGGACATCTTCGACAGCAACGACCAGGACAGCGACAAAGTCAAGGGCGGAATCGCCCTCGATGCCTTCCCCGGACTCGGGAAGACCACAGCCGTGCTCGCCTTCGCCAAAAAGGTCCACCGACGCATCATCCAAGAAGATGGGAAATACACCGACGAGGGGCACGAACGCTGGCCTGTCTGCCGTGTCGGCTTGACCAGCAACACCGGTATGCGCGACTTCAACCGGTCAATTCTGGAATACTTCGCACATCCCGGCCGTTTCCGCGGGACCGCCGCCGAGTTCGGCTACCGCGCCCTCGATTCAGTTCTTTCGGCAGAAACAAAGCTCCTGATCGTGGACGACCTTCACTTCCTGAAGTGGCGCCACAAGAACGGGATCGAAGTCAGCAACCACTTCAAATACATCGCCAACGAATTCCCGGTCACGTTGCTCATGATCGGTGTCGGCCTGGAGAAACGGGGCCTGTTCAGCGAAGGCTCAAGCTACGAGGACGCGGTTCTCGCGCAGACCGGACGCCGCACCACCCGGCTCAACATGGACCCGTTCACCATCTCCTCCGAGGAGGGACGCACCGGCTGGCGTGACACCCTCCTCGCGATCGAGCAACGCGTCGTCCTCGCGGACAACTACCCGGGCATGATCGCGGATGACCTGTCCGACGAGCTCTTCGCCCGCAGCACCGGACACATCGGCTCGCTCATGACACTGATCAACCGCGGCTGCCAGAGGGCCGTACGCAGCGGCGCCGAACGCCTCGACAAGGAACTGCTGGACCAGGTCAAGAACGACGCGGCGGCCGAGCAGGCCCGCGAGGAACTCCAGCACGCCCTCACCTCCAGCCGGCTGGTCAGCCGGCCCGGGAAGAAGGCGGCATGAGAGAGCTGCGCACCCTGGCGATCCGCGTCCTCCCACAGCCCGGGGAAAGCCTGGACAGCTGGCTGGAGGCGCTCGCCCGGCGCTCCTTGACGTCCCTCTCGGCTCTGCTGGATGCCCTGGGCCTGCCAGAAGTACCGGCCCGGGAACGAACGAGCCGAATGCTCACCTCCCTGCCCGAGGGGGCACTGCGGCGGCTGGAACAGCGGGTGGCGCTGCCTGCCCGCCAGCTCGACGATGCCGTCCTGCCCATCGAGATCTTCGGCCGCCGGGCACCCGGCTGGCGCTTCTGCCCGCAATGCCTGCACGACGGCGAGGGCCGCTGGCCAGCGCTCTGGTGGCTGCCGTGGGCTTTCGCCTGCACCAAGCACCACGTCCTACTCCACCGCGTCTGTCCGAGCTGTGGTCGCGAACCCCGCTACTTCCTGCCCCGGGCGGTGCACCTGCATCTGCCGGGACACTGCATGCGCCGGACCGGCGGGAGAAACGTCTGCGGCGCCGACCTGGGCAGCGCGCCGCAGCTCAGCCTTGGTCACGGCCATCCGATCGTCCAGACTCAAACCGAGATCAACAGCATCACTCTCCATCCGTTCACCTCCGCTGACGCCGTCTTCGCCGAGGTGGACCGCCTGCTGTCCGCGCTCGCCGGCGTCCTGCGGCCGTCCGGTCTGCGGGCGATGAGTCCCGCCTGCCGTTCCGCCTGGGAATCCGCGTTCACGGACGCCACCGACTCACAGTCGGCGCTGGGCAGCTGGCGCTTCCACGACCGCCGTGTCCGCGTTCTGACGCCCGAATTCCTGCAGCGCGAGTACACCGAGGGCACAAAAAGTCTCGCCGTGATCTCCAGAGAACTCGGCCTGCCCGTCGCGCACGTGATCCGCCACACCAAGAGTCTCGGCGTCCATATTTTCCGCGGACCTCGCCCACCGGCCTTCAACGACGACTGGCTCCGCGAGCAATATGTCACACGCAAACGGACCGGTCCTGACATCGCCCAGGAATTCGGAACCCACACCCATGCCGTCCACCGCCGGCTCGAACAGCTCGGTATCCCGCGCCGGGCACCAGGCCGATGCAGTTCCGCCCTCATCAAGAATCTCGATACATCAATCCCGCCCGACATCCGAGCAGCAGCGGAAAAGACACTTCACGGCTGGCTCCGCCTACACCGTTTCCAGATCAGCATATTCTTCCCCACCCTCACCAGCAGCGCCGGCTACCTCGGCGTCCAACCGGGCACGCTCACCATGCAACTCGACCAGCTGGAATGCGCTGTCGGAACCGAACTGTTCCGCCGCTCGGTCCGGCACACGCCACAGAGCCCGACCAGACGAGGGGTCCGTCTCCTACGTGACCTCGACCGCGATGACGTTCAGGAACTCATACACACAGCTCTCGGATCGAAAATCGAGAAAATCCCCGACCAAGACGCAATCAATTCCGCAATCGCCACGGCCGACGGTGAACGCGGCGCGCTGACCGATCTTCATGCCCGCTCCCAACATGGCGGCCGACTCCACATCCCTCCGCCCATGCTGCCGCTCCTGAGACACCTCTTCACTCGCACAGACCAGGAGAACTGCATGGCGCAGATCCACGCCACCACCGGGATTCCGACGAACACGATCTTCAAGCAGCTCAAGCGCCTCGAACAGGCCGGCTGGCTCACCAGCCGACGCGAACCCCCTGCCGAACGGCCAAACGGCGGCCGAGGCCGCACCTACTACTCGCTGACCCCGCCCGCCATCCAGGCCGCCGGTCAGCACATACAGAATCACTGAACGAAGAGGACCCGATGCTGCCTGCTCACAAAAAGGACCAAGTCCGGGAACGCCTGCTCAGCCTCGCCAAGACCGACGACTCCATCACGGGCGCCGCACTCACCGGTTCACACGCGGCCGGGCAAGGTGACAACTGGTCGGACATCGACCTGGTTCTCGCTGTCCGCGGCGATCTCGCTCCGGCCGTCGATGCCTGGAGCAAACGGCTCTACGACGAGTTCAGCGCCCTGCACCACTGGGACCTCGCTTCGCCGCCCAGCACCATCCGCGTCTTCCTCCTCCCCGACTGGCTGGAGATCGACCTCACCTTCTCCCCGGAATCCGCGTTCGGCCCGCGCGGCCCTCAATGGCACACCGTCTTCGGCCAGACAACAGACCTCGAACCCTTCGCCGCACCCGACCCGGACACACTGATCGGGCTGTCCTGGCACCACGCACTGCACGCCCGGACCTGCATCGCAAGAGACCGAAGGTGGCAGGCCGAGCACTGGATCAGCGCCCTACGCAACCACCTGATCACCCTGGCCTGCCTCCGACTGGGCCACCCCACCTCCTACGCCAAGGGCGCCCACCTGCTGCCCGATCACCTGACAACACCACTGGAAGCGACGCTCATCCACTCGCTCACCGAGCAAGAACTTCGCAGAGCGCTCAAGGCCGCCCTCAGCCTGCTCTCCGCCGAGATCGAACTCTGGGACCCCGCACTCGCACACCGGCTCCAACCGTCTCTCACACAGCTCACGGAGACCGAGTGAACGGGACAGCCCGGAGGAAAAGGACACGCCCATGGGACAGAACCGTGGACAAACCCGTGGAACCGGCATCGGAACCTGCAGGTCACTGCACAGCCAGTGGCCAACAGCGAAGGGAACCTACAACAGGACCGCCGAGCCGGGCCCGCCTACGCTGGAGCCAACAGCCCCTGTACGGAAGGGGGCGCCCCATGGCTTCCCCATCGAAGGCGGGCGCGGCCCTCGTCGCGCTGCGCGAGGATCTGGTCGGCGATGTGTTCGCCCCGGGGGATGTCGGCTACGACGAGGCCCGGGCGGTCTTCAACGCGCTGATCGACCGGCGGCCGGTGGTGATCGCGCAGTGCGTGGACGAGGCCGATGTCGTACGGGCTGTGCGCTTCGGCCGGGAGCTGGATCTGAAGATCGCCGTGCGCGGTGGCGGGCACAGCGTGGCGGGCACGGCGGTGAACGACGGCGGGCTGGTCGTGGACCTGCGCCATATGCGCGCCGTCACCGTGGACCCCGCGGCCGAGGCGGTGCGGATCGCGGGCGGTGCCACCATGAGCGACCTGGACCGCGCGACCGAGCCGTACGGCCTGGCGACCACCGGCGGCCGGGCCTCGACGACCGGTGTCGGCGGCTATGTCCTGGGCGGCGGCACGGGCTGGCTGGACCGCTGGTGCGGACTGGCCGTCGACAATCTGCTCGGCGTCGAGCTGGTCACCGCCGACGGCGAGCGGGTCCACGCGAACGCCGACGAGAACCCCGAGCTGTTCTGGGGCCTGCACGGCGGGGGCGGCAACTTCGGTGTCGTCACCGCGCTGACCCTGAAGCTGCACGAACTGCCCCTGTTCTCCGTCGCGTTCGTGTTGTACCTGCCTGCCTTCGGCCGCGAGGTGGTGCGCACCTACCGCGAGATCATCACGGCCGCCCCGGTGGAGGCGTCCGGCGCCGTCCTCTACTTCACCGGGCCGCCCGAGGAGTTCGTACCGTCGCACCGGGTCGGCACGTTGATGTGCGCAGCACTGGTCACGTACGCCGGCGGTGAGGCGGACATGCGGAAGCTGGCCGAGCCGTTGCTTGCGCTGCCGCACGAGGCGGAGATCGTCGGCGCGATCCCGTACGCCGACTTCCAGACCATGTTCGACGACCCACCGGACCTGCGGAACTACTGGTCGGCGGAGTATCTGACGGGTCTGCCCGACGAACTCGTGGACGTCTACTGCGCCCGCGGGGACTCGGTGCCCGTGCCGACCGGCACCCGGCACGTGCTGCTCCCCCAGGGCGGCGCGATCGCGGACGGTCCGCACGAGTACCCCGTGCCCTATCGCGACGCGCCGTGGGCGGTGCACCCCTTCGGTATCTGGCAGGACCCGGCGGACGACGAGCGGTGCCTGCGGTGGGTGCGGGACGTGCGCGCCGACGTCCGTCCGTGGAGCACCGGCGCGGTCTACCTCAACTTCATCGGCGACGAGGGTCCCGAGCGTGTGGTCGCCGGTTTGGGCGCGGAGAACACCCGGCGGCTGTGCGAGCTGAAGCGGCACTACGACCCGGACAACGTCTTCCGCTTCAACCACAACATCAGGCCGGCCTGAGGGCCCGCGCCCGAACGCCGGTCGAATCGGCTTCGGTGGCTGGGCGACCGTGGGTGCCGAGCCGGCCCGGACCCGGGTCAGCACCAGGCCCCGACCGCCTCCAGCGTGCGCTCCCCGCCGGATCGCCGGCCGTCGCCGGCACGAGGGCGATCTCGTCCAGCCCGGCCTCGGCGTAGGCGCCGATACGGGTGCGTACGGCATCTCGATCGCCGACCAGGCCGACCATGCCCGCGGCTTCGGCCGGCAGGGCACGCACCAGGACGTCGGGATCGGCACCGGTCGCGGCCGGCTCCACCGCCTCCCCGAAGCCCGCCGCCGTGAACACGTCGCCGTAGCCCGGCACGGTCAGATACCCGGCGACGCTCCGCAGGACCTGGGCGAGGGACTCCGGCTCCGGATCGACGGCGGCAGGCAGCCAGGCGGCGAGCGTGGGCGGCGTACGGCCCACCTTCTCGGCCGCCGCCACCAGCTTGGCGCGCAGTTCGCGCACCTGCTCCGGGGTGACGATGTCGAGCAGCATGCGGTCGGCGTGTGCGGCGCCGGTGGCGATCGCCCGGTCACCGAACGCGGCGACGGTGAGCGCACCGCCGGGCGGCGCAAGACGGCGCCGGAAGGCGCTGCCGGGCACGACGGGCTCCCCCGGCGGGGCGTGGAGCAGCCCCCGCACCGCTACCGCCGTCTCCTCCAGTACGGCCGCGGGGCGCACCCGGGGCCGCCCGTGCACGCCCTCGACGACCCTCCTGCTGGAGGTGCCCAGCGCCACGCCGACGGCGCGACCGGTGACGGCCGCGACCGACGCGGTACCGCGGGCGAGGGTGTACGGGTCGCGCACGGACACCGGGACGGGCCCGGCGGTCAGTGCGGCCCGTTCGGTGACCGCGCCGATCGCGGCGGCCAGCACGAAGGAGTCCCAGGTCGGCCCCTCACCGGCCCACACCTCCCGGTAACCGAGCCGGTCGGCGAGCGCCGCCACCCGCAGCGGCTCGTCCACCGGACCGTCGTCCTCCCGCCCCACGGCAACCACGCTGAAGTCCATGCCCCGGCCGCTACCCGGCCGTCGGGGCCCCAACCCCGTCCGGAGATGTCCCGGAGGCACACGCGCGGGTAGCGTCCGGCTCATGGACAGCAGTACGGACAGCGGTACGGGCAGCAGATTCGACACCCACGGGGCCGGGATCACCGTGCAGCGGGCGCTGGAGCTGCCTGGTCTGCGCAGTGGGCTGCCTGAGGTCCTCGCGGGCGCCGACCGGCTGCAGCGCACGGTGCGCTGGGTGCACGCGGGCGAGGTGCCGCACATCGCCTCCCTGCTGAAGGGCGGCGAGCTGCTGCTGACCACGGGCTACGGTCTCGGCACCCGGCCGGCCGAGCAGCGGGCGTTCGTGCGCACCCTGGCCGAGCGCGGTATCGCGGCCCTCGTCGTGGAGCTCGGCCCGCGCTTCGCCCGGCTGCCCGCCGCGCTCGTCGACACGGCGCGCGCGGCCGGGCTCCCGCTGGTCCAGCTGCACCGCGAGGTGCCCTTCGTGGCGGTCACGGAGGAGGTCCACACCGAGATCGTCAACGGCCACTACGCGCTGCTGCAGCGGGCCGAGGAGGTGCACCGCCGCTGTACCGAGGCCCTGCTGGGCGGCGGCGGGGTGCCCCAGGTGCTGGGCATCCTCGCCGACTTCAGCGGCAACCCGGTCTTCCTGGAGACGACGGACGGGCAGCTGCTGTACGCCGCCGGGGCCGGCCCCGAGGGCGCGGACCCGCTCCAGGTGTGGGAGGGGCTGCGCGGGCACAAGGACGCCCCGCCGCCGTCGGGGTCGGTCCTCGTGGACGTGCCCGGAGGCGGCCCGGGAACGGCTTCGGTACGCGCCCGCCTGGTCCTCCTCCCCGTACGTGCCCCGCTGGCCCCCGTGCACCGCATCGCGGCCGAGCGGGCGGCCGGCATCCTGGCCGTCGTCCTGATGCAGGCCCGGCAGGAGGAGGAGCTGGCGGCGCGCGGCCGCGGGGACTTCCTCACCGATCTCGCCGAGGGCCGTATCGCCGCGGAGGACGCGCCCGCGCAGGCGCGCGTGCTGGGCTTCAGGCCCGGCAACAGCCCGCTGCTGCCGGTGGTGATGCGGCTGGGCGACACACTGTCGCCGGGCGGGGGCTGGGCGGTGCTGGCCCGCGCGGTCGCCGAGGAGCTGGCCTCGGTGGGGGTTCCGGTCCTGTTGGGCGTACGGCCCGTCGAGGGCCGCGTGCCGTTGCTGCTGGGCCTGCGCGCGGAGGCGGAGCGGTCGGCGGTCGCGGACCGGGTCGCGGCGGCGCTGCGGGCGGGCGTGGAGCGGGCCGGGATGCAGCGGCCGGGGGCGCAGCCGCCGGTGGTGGTCGTCGGGGTGGCGGGCGGCTGGGCGGCGGCGTCGGCGAGCCTGAGGCACGCGGCGGAGACTGCGACGGCGGCGCAGGGACTCTCGGACCGCCCCTGGTACGACGCCCGACGTCTCGACATCGACCTGCTGCTGTGGCGGCTGCGCGACCACCCCGACCTGGCGGCCTTCGTGGACCGTGCGATCGGCCCGCTCCGCGACCACGACAACCGCTCCAAGCCGCCCCTGCTGCCCACCCTGGAGACGTACCTGGCGCATGCGGGCCGCAAGGCGGAGACGGCCCGCGAACTCCACCTCAACCGGCAGACCCTCTACAACCGCCTGGCTCGCATCGGCGAGTTGCTCGGCACGGACCTCGACGACCCGCAGACGGTACTGGCGTTGAGCCTGGCACTGCGCGCACGTAGGCACGCCCCCTAGTGAGCCGGTCTTGAGGTCTCGCTTCGCCACGTGAGCTGTGTTCTGTTTCGGATCATGGCTGTGCTGGTGACAGCGGTGCTGTTCTTCGGTG
>NZ_JBFBBE010000091.1:0-37583 GCF_040682555.1 Streptomyces sp. NPDC051172 | reverse complement strand
CTCAAACTCCCCCGCTCGAGCGAAGCCGAGAGTGGGGGAGTTTGAGGACGAGGCCCCTTCAGTGCCGACGGGGGTCTGGGGGCGGAGCTCCCCAGCACATACCCCGCGGGCCTACGAGTGCCCCAGGTCCGCCGCTTCCCCGTCGGAGACGACCGGCACGGACCCGGAGTCCGGCGCGGGCCGCAGGGGGAACGGGTCCACCCGGGTCTCGTCGATCACCGGTGGCGCCGGCTGCGGAGGCTTCGGCATGACCGCGGCCTCGGAGTGGCCCCCGCAGCCGTAGGCCAGGGACACCACTCGGCCGTCGGCCGGGGAGAACTCGTTGGCGCAGACGCCGAAGGCCTGCCCCAGTGAACCGCCGATCGGCTGCAGGAAGCCGCAGCTCACGCAGGACGCCGGTGCCGCCTGCGCCATCGGCGTCTTGGCGCCGTACGACTCCTCCCAGCGGTCCGCGGCGACATGCAGGCCGTAGCGGGACAGGACGCGGGCGCGGCGCATGCCGAGTTCCTCGGCGACCGAGGCGATGGAGCCGCGGGACGGGACGACGGGCAGGTTCGCGGGGGCGCCCGCGGTGACCTCGGCGTCCTCCGCCTCCACCAGCTCCGCCATCTCCTCGGAGACGGCCGCGTTCGGCACGGGCTCCTCGTCGCCGGAGTAGCCGGGCTCCAGGCGCAGGTCCTCGGCGTCGGTCGGGAGCAGGTCGCCGGGGCCCATGTCGCCGGGGCGCAGGCGTTCGCTCCACGGCACCCACTCCGGGGCCAGCAGCGCGTCCGGGCCGGGCAGCAGGACGACCTCGTCCAGGGTGACGAACTTGGCGCGGGAGGCACGGGCGACCGTCACGGCCCAGCGCCAGCCGCGGTACCCGAGTTCCTTGCACTCGAAGAAGTGCGTGACAACGCGGTCGCCCTCGGACTCCAGCCCCACATGCTCGCCGACCACGCCTGGCGCGGCCGCCTCCTCGGCGGCGGCGCGGGCGAGGTCGACGGCCTCGGCGCACAGGCGGTCGGGGGTGCGGCTTCGCGTTGTCGCTGCGCTCACAGGTATCGCTTCTCTCCTACGCCGTCACTCGGGTGCGCCGGCCTGAAGGCGGTGGGTGCGGACGGAGCGGACCGGGGGACCGCGTCGACGTCCGCGCCCGATCGCACTCGGGCGCACCTCATGCATCCATTCTGCGGGATGTCCGAGAGGCGCGCGGCCGAGAACGTTCGCCACGACGCGCTACGCACGCTACCTTCTCCCGACCGCTCGGCCTACACCGACGGGAGGTTTCCCCCCGCGGGCACGGCAACTATCTGGCATGCACCTGGGAAAAGCGGAGGAACTACGCGCCCATACGCGCGGTAACCGCACTACACACAGGTTTCTCGGGGCACTATGACGGAGTGGCAGCCGCAAGGACGCCCCAAGGAACCACCGGGGTCGGTGGGATAAGGGGCAGCAGTCGTGGTGGCGGTTCGGGCCGGTTCGTCGGGTCCCTCCGCGCGATCGGCCGTGCGCTGCACTTTCCGGTGACCGGAACGGCCCGCGGGATCAGGAAGGCCACGCATGCGCACGGCGCCGGTGAGTCGGGCCTCGGCAAGCTGATCGAACTGCACGCGGTGAACGGTGCCGGTGACGTCATGGTCACCGTCGCCCTCGCCTCCACCGTCTTCTTCTCCGTGCCGACCGACGAGGCGCGGGGGCGGGTCGCGCTCTACCTCGCCATCACCATGGCGCCCTTCACCGTCCTCGCCCCCGTCATCGGCCCGCTCCTCGACCGGCTGCCGCACGGCCGCCGCGCCGCGATGGCGGGCTCGATGCTCGCCCGGGCGCTGCTGGCCCTGATCATCGCCGGGGCCGTGACCGGCGGCAGCCTGGAGCTGTATCCGGCCGCGCTGGGCGTGCTGGTCGCCTCGAAGGCGTACGGGGTGGTCAGAAGCGCGGTCGTGCCCCGGCTGCTGCCGCCCAAGTTCTCCCTGGTGAAGGCGAACTCGCGGGTCACGCTCGGCGGTCTCCTCGCCACCGGTGTCGCGGCGCCGATCGGGGCGGGGCTGCATGCCATCGGTCCGCGCTGGCCGCTGTACGGCGCCTTCGTGATCTACATCTGGGGCATGTTCCTGTCCTTCTCCCTGGCGCCGAAGGTGGACTCGGCCAGGGGCGAGGACACGGCGCTGCTGGCGGCGGACGCGGCGCATCTGCACGGGCCGCACATCAAACCGGTCAAGAAGCCGGGCCTGAGAACCGTCGGTATCGCGGTCACCCACGCGCTCGGCGCCAACGCGGCGCTGCGCTGGCTGTCCGGGTTCCTGACCTTCTTCCTCGCCTTCCTGCTGCGCGAGCATCCGCTGACCGGCGAGAGCGCGGCGGTGTCGCTGGGCCTGGTGGCCGTCTCGGCGGGCGCGGGCAACGCGCTCGGTACGGCGGTCGGGGCGTGGCTGCGGCAGCGGGCTCCGGAGATCATCGTCGTGACGGTGCTGCCGATCGTGCTCGGCGTGGCGATCACCGCCGCGATCTTCTTCGGTGCGTTCCTGGTGGCGTGTCTCGCCGCGGTCGCCGGGTTCTCACAGGCGCTGGCCAAGCTGGCCCTGGACGCGCTGATCCAGCGGGACGTGCCCGAGACGGTGCGTCCGTCGGCGTTCGCGCGCTCCGAGACCATGCTGCAGATGGCCTGGGTGCTGGGCGGCGCGATCGGCATCGTGATGCCGCTCAACGGCGCGGCGGGGCTGTCCCTGGCCGCAGCGGTGATCGCCCTGGGCTGGCTCACCACCGTCCGCGGGCTGCTGGGCTCGGCCCGGCACGGGGGCGCGTCGAAGCCTCGCGTGGCGTAACACAGGGGCACGCCGCACCCCAGGTAAAGAGAGCGTCGGACGGGCCCTATAGCCTTCGCCCATGACCTCGATGCAATCCGTTGTGCGACGCCGCCGCGCCGTCGCCGCCGCCGGCGCCGTTTCCGCCGGACTGCTCGTCCTGTCGGCGTGCGACAAGCCGACGCCGCTGTCCACCATCACGGTCGGCCGCTCCTCCGTCAGCTCGGAGGCCACCTGCGGCGGCGAGGGCAAGTCCCTGCAGGTCGCGGACCTGGCGAAGTGCCTCAAGGACAAGAACATCAAGTCCATCTCGGTCGACCCCGACGAGACCGTCCGCTTCGGCGTCGACCCCAAGATCGCCGACAAGCGGTGGACGATCCTGATGAACGGTCAGCCGCTGACCGAGGACAGCAACAAGACCTACCGGACCATCCCGGGCAGCGTCTTCTTCAACGCCCAGTACGGCGCCCAGGGCAACTCCACCCTGGTCACCATCAAGGCGGGCGACGGCAAGAAGAGCGGCAGCACGGTCACCGGTCTGTGGTCCTTCAAGCTCAAGAAGAACGCCTGACCCCGCCTGCCGAGCCCGCCGGATCCCTCGTGTCTTCGGTACGTATCCTCGTGGCCGCCGCGGTACCCGTCGAACGGGACGCGGTGGCCCGGGCGTTCACGGGCGAGGGCCACCTGGTGATCGCCGCCGGTGTGGGCCCGGCGCTCGCCGCGGCCTCCACCGCGACCGCCCTCACCACCGCCGCCCTCAGCGGCAGCCCCTACCACCTGGTGGTCTCCGCCGGAATCGCCGGCGGTTTCCAGCCCGAGGCCCCCGTCGGCTCCCTCGTGGTCGCCGACGAGATCACCGCGGCCGACCTGGGCGCCGAGACGCCCGACGGCTTCGTCCCGGTGACGGAACTCGGCTTCGGGACCGTCACCCATCGTCCGCCGGAAACACTCGTACGAGACCTCGCGGCCGCGACCGGGGCACGCGCCGGCACCGTACTCACCGTCTCCACCGTGACCGGTACCGCCGAGCGCGCCGCCGCCCTGCGCGCCCGCCACCCCCGTGCCCTCGCCGAGGCCATGGAGGGCTTCGGGGTGGCCGAGGCGGCCGCCGCGCACGGCGTGCCGGTGCTGGAGATACGCGCGGTCTCCAACCCGGTCGGTCCGCGCGACCGCGCCGCCTGGCGCATCGGCGACGCCCTTACGGCCCTGACGGAGGCCTTCGGGAAGCTTGCGCCCGTACTGGAGAGTTGGAACCAGCATGACCAGTGAGCCCGTACACCCCGCACAGTCCCTGCAGATCGCGTACTCCCCCTGCCCGAACGACACCTTCGTCTTCGACGCCCTCGCCCACGGCCGCGTCCCCGGTGCACCCGCGCTCGATGTGACCTTCGCGGACATCGACATCACCAACGGCATGGCCGAGCGCGGCGAGTTCGACGTGCTGAAGGTGTCGTACGCCGTGCTGCCGTACGTCCTCGACGACTACGCGCTGCTGCCGTGCGGGGGTGCGCTGGGGCGGGGCTGTGGGCCGCTGGTGCTCACCCGTGGGCCGGGAGATCTGACGGGCCGTACCGTCGCCGTGCCGAGCGAGAAGTCGACCGCCTATCTGCTGTTCCGGCTCTGGGCCGCCGACACGGTGCCCGGTGGGGTCGGCGAGATCGTGGTCATGCCGTTCCACGAGATCATGCCCGCCGTGCGGGACGGGAAGGTCGACGCGGGGCTCGTCATCCACGAGGCGCGCTTCACGTACCAGAACTACGGCCTGCACAAGCTCGCCGACATGGGCGAGCACTGGGAGGACACCACCGGGCTGCCGATCCCGCTGGGCGCGATCATCGCGAAGCGGTCGCTGGGGGCGGAGGTGCTGAAGGGGCTCGCCGAGTCGATCCGCTCGTCGGTACGGGCCGCCTGGGACGAGCCCGAGGTCTCCCGCCCGTATGTCATGGAGCACGCCCAGGAGATGGACCCGGCCGTCGCCGACCAGCACATCGGCCTGTACGTCAACGAGTTCACCCACGACCTCGGCGAGGACGGCTACGCGGCCGTACGCGGGCTGCTCACAAGTGCGGCAGCCGAAGGCCTCGTGCCGGCACTCGGACCCGAAGCCCTGTCGTTTCCCTGAGCAGCGGCCGACGGCCGGAGGCCGACGCAGCCGCCCGCAGCCCGCGAAGCGGCGCAAGGGCGGCAGAAAGAGGAGCCAAGTGCAGCAGCCGAAGGCCCCGTGCCGGCACTCGGACCCGAAGCCTGTCGTCTCCCTGAGCAGCGGCGGGCCGAGGGGCTGGTGCCGCCCCTCGGCCCGGATGCGCTCGAATTCCCGTAAGGGATACGGGAATTGTTGAGGGTTATACGTCCAGCTGGTCGGCGACCGCGCGCAGCAGGCCCGCGATCTTCGCGCCAGAGGCCTTGTCGGGGTAGCGGCCCTTCTCGAGCATCGGGGTGATGTTCTCCAGGAGGGTCGTCAGATCCTGGACGATGGAAGCCAGTTCGTCCGGCTTCCTGCGGGTGGCGGCCGCGACCGAGGGGGTCGGGTCCAGGACGGTGACGGAAAGCGCCTGGTCGCCGCGCTGGCCGGCGACCACACCGAACTCCACTCGCTGGCCCGGCTTGAGCGTCTCGACTCCGGCGGGGAGGACCGAGGAATGGACGAAGACGTCGCCGCCGTCGTCACGGGAGAGAAAGCCGAAGCCCTTCTCGCTGTTGAACCACTTGACCTTGCCGGTGGGCACGTCTGTCCTCGTCCTCGTACTCGTCGGAAAACTGCTTCGGAAACGGCTCTTGATAGCACTCGGGCGGGTCGTCGCGGACCCGCCGGTACCAAGGCTAATGGTCTTCAGGCCGGTGACAAGACGTCGCCGGGTTGTTCCTTCGCGCAGGGAACTACCCTGGTCCGGTGCGTGACAAAACCCAAACGAATTCCGCCGAGCCCGGTGACCGACTGATCCGTGCCGGTGCCATCGTGTTCTTCCTCGGTGCCCTGGCCACACTCGTCACAGTGGCTCCGCTGTTCCTCCACGCGAAGCCATTTCCGACATACATGTTCGGACTGAGCATGCTCATGGGGGTCGGCTTCCTGATCGCCGGCGCCGGAGTGCTGCGGTCGATCGCGGCGGGCCGCCGTCAAGCGCGCGCCGGGCGGTAGTCCGCGAGCCAGCCGGGGAACTCCGTGAGGTCCGCGAGGACGACGTCCGCCCCGGCCGTGCTCAGTTCCTCCGCGCTGCACGGTCCGGTCGCCACGGCCACCGACAGCGCGTCGGCCTTGCGCGCGCCGCGTACGTCGCCGGTGTGGTCGCCGACGTAGATCCCGGCGCCGTGCTCGCGCAGCGCCTCCGCCTTCTGCTCGGCCCACAGGTCGCCGACGACCTCGTCGGGATGGATGCCGAGGTGTTCCAGGTGCAGCTTGGCGTTCGGCTCGTACTTGGCCGTCACGACGATGGCGCGTCCGCCGGCCGCCTGTACGGCGGCGATGGCCTCGCGGGCGCCGGGCAGCGCGGGGGTGGCGGCGATGGCAATCGCGGGGTACATCGAGCGGTACAGGTCGGCCATCTCCGCCAGCTGCTCCTGCGGGAACCAGTTGATCAGTTCCTCGGCGAGGGGTGGTCCGAGGCGGGTGATCGCGAGATCGGCGTCGATGTACGTCCCGGTTCGCTCGGAGAGGGCGAGGTAGCAGGCGTGGATGCCGGGGCGGGAGTCGATGAGGGTCATGTCGAGGTCGAAGCCGACGGTGGGCGGGAGCGCTGTTGGGTAGGCCATATGGGTCATTGTGCCCAGTGGTTCGGTCCTACTCGTTGTGTCAGCGCCAGGCGATGAACAGCGCCGCTCAGGGGCGCCTCTGTGAGCGCCAAGTGATGAACAGCGCCGATGCCAGTGCTGCCCCCCGTACCACCCAAGGCCAGGTCTGGGCGATCGCCTCGTTCATGTGGCCCTGGGGTATGGGGGTGCCCCAGCGGCCGGTGTTTCTGCCCCAGAGCCAGATGAGGCCGGCGGTGATGGCGAGGCCGGGCATGCCGATGACCGCCCACTTGGACTCGTTGCGGGTGAGGCGGCGGGAGGCGTAGGCGATGAGCCAGCCGAGGAGCAGGGCGAACCAGTTGCCGAGGACGGCGCCGACCACGAGCAGGCCGGCGGCGATCAGGAGGAGCGGGTTGCTCCAGCCGCCGGCGGGGAGCGCGAGGCGGCGCCGCGGGGCGGGGGCCTCGGGTGCGGTCTCCTCCTCGGCTTCCGGGGCCTGCTCGACGGCCGGTGGCGGCTCTTTCTCCAGTTCCTTCGGGCGCGGTGGCCTGAGCAGGTCGGGGATCTCCACACCGCCGGTGAATCCGGGGACGCTTTCGCCGAAGGGGGTGCTGTCGACCCGCCACCAGTCGGGCTGGGTCGCGCTGTTGCCGAGTTCCTCGGCGCTCGCCATGTGCGGCGGGGAGGCGGCGGGCCTCTCGGGTGGGGCCGGCTGGGCGGGGCGGGGGCGCGGTACGGACCGGCGCAGGCTCTTCGGCAGGCGCCTGCTGTCGTCCGGTTCGTCGTCGCGCTGTACCGGCACATGGGCCGGGGCCGACTGCGGGACCGAGCCGGAGCCTCCCACCGCTGCGACGACCTCGTCCGGGGTGCCGAGCCGGGAGAGGATGCGGCGGACCGCGGCCGGGCTGTCCACGGTGGCCTTCGCCCGGCGGCGGTCGATCTCGCCCCGCAGCTCCGACACCAGGCGCATGCGTGCGGCGGACGGCAGTTGCCGCTGCTGCGCCACGTCGCCGACGCGGCTCAGATACTCGTAGACGACCTTGTCGCTCTCGATACCCACGAAGTCCCCTTTGGGGTGGGTGCGTTGGATTTCCCGTACTTCCCGTGGTGACGACGGTAGCGCAGGCCGCGGGTCACGTCGGTCGGCACACCAGCGGATATCGGGTCTCCGAGCAGGGGCGGTTGCCGTACTGGCGCAGGACGTCCTTGCCGCCCTGGTCGGTGAGGTAGCGCAGGAAGGCGGCGGCGACGGAGTCGGCGGGCGGTTCGCCGTAGGTGTAGGCGTACTCGGTCTGCCAGTACGGGTAGGTGCCGTTCTCGACGCCCTCGAGGGTGGGCGGCATGTCGTCGATGCGGAGCTTGACGAGACGGCCGGAGGGCACGCTGCTGACCTCGCTGTAGCCGAGGGCGCCCGGGATGGCGGCCGTTCGGTCCAGCAGGTTGTCGGTGCTGTCGGCCTCGCAGACGCCGGGCTTGTTGCGGTCCAGGGCGGTGCAGTCGTTCACGTCGGCCTCGGGGACGGGCCGGCCCTTGAGGACGCGCTTCTCGAGGGCGTTGCGGGTGCCGGAGTTGCGGTAGCGGTCGACGAGATGGACGGGGAGGTCGGCACCGCCCACCTCGGACCAGTTGGTGATCTTCCTGGCGTAGATGTCGCGGACCTGCTGCAGGGAGAGGTTGCGGACCTTGGCGTCTTCGTTGACGACGAGTGTGAACAGCGTGTACGCGACCGGGCGCGGCAGGATCTGGGGGTGGCTGCCCTCGGCCGGGCCGTCGGTGAAGGCGATGTGGTCGCGGAGCCCTTCGGCGCCGGAGATCCCGGCGTCCGCGCCGGTCTTCTCCAGGGCGGCCACGCCGTTCCCGCTGCCCTGGAAGGTGCCCCCGTCGACGGGGATGTGGGCGCCCTTGGCCGCGCACAGCTTCACGTACTCGTCGGCGGCGGCCTTCACGGCGGGTGCGAAGGCGGTGGAGCCGCCGAGGTGGAGGGTGCCGCCGACGCAGTCCAGCGGGGCGGGCTCGTCGCGTACGAACAGGGTCAGGCCCGCCTGGACCATGACGGCCATCGCCAGCAGGATGATGCCGAACCAGGCCGGGCGGGACGCGAAGACATGGCTCTCGGTCCTGGCCACCTTGAACCGGAAGAACCGGAGCACCGGGTCGAACCAGCGGCGGCGGCCACCGACGGCACCGCGGAAGACGGGCTTCGGGAAGGGCTCCCTGCTCTGGTCGTCGGGCCAGCGCTCCAGCACCACCAGGACCTTGTACTCGGCCCGCACCGGGAGCTTCACCTTCGGCAGCCGGATGACGCCCTGCCGTTCGGGCAGGTGGTTGTCGTGGCCGAAGCCCGGGACGGCCTGGTTGTCCCGGATGAAGGCGTCGCGCAGTTCGTCCTGGCTCAGTTCGGTGACCACCAGGGCCGCGACCTGGCGTTCCCGGAAGGTGACGCGTATGCCGCACGGGTCGCTGTCGGGGGTGAGGTAGTCGCCCTCCTCGATCGGGGCGGTGCCGGCGTTCTCGATCCGCAGCAGGACGAAGGAAGGATCCTTCAGGTGGTGGCCGTCCTGCTGCATGTCCCGCAGCACTCCGGCGTACGGCGACTGGCTCGCGTCCGCGGCGAGCGTGTCCATCTGCACGCGGTAGCCGAGCCGCTTGCGGCCGACGACGGCGAACTCCCACAGGAACGCCGCGAAGGGAAAGCCGACGCTGATGAGAGCAACCCACTTGTCGAAGTCGAGGTTCACCCCGGGCCCCCAGTTCCCCCGTGTCCGTCGAACACCCAATCGCCCGCAACCACCGTGCAGTTGACAGGGAGCCCAGGGTGACCAGTGGGTGCCGGGTGGGGCCAGGATTGCCGCAATCGTCCTGCTGAAGTTCATCCGCCGGCCAACTACGAAACGTCCCGTTGGCCAATCCGGCCCGTCCGGCGTTCGAGGACGAGGCCGTGCAGGCCGACGGAGGTCTGGGGGCGGAGCCCCCAGGGACGCGGGCCCACCCGCTACCGTGGGTCGGATGAGCACCCCGGCCGCTCCGCGTTCACTCGCAGAGGCACTGCGCAACAGGGACGACGCCTCCCTGGCGGCACTGCTGCGCGCCCGCCCCGATCT
This sequence comes from Streptomyces sp. NPDC051172, assembly GCF_040682555.1. Lineage (NCBI taxonomy): Bacteria > Bacillati > Actinomycetota > Actinomycetes > Kitasatosporales > Streptomycetaceae > Streptomyces > Streptomyces sp. NPDC051172. The sequence goes on along the minus strand of NZ_JBFBBE010000091.1, from coordinate 27,967 downwards.
CATCACGCCCGTCCCCACCGACCTCACCCAGCTGGCGACCCGGGCCGGCACCCGTGCGTCGGTCGTGCGGGCGCTGGAGCGGTTGGACCGTTTCGCACTGCAGACGGCCGAGGCGCTGGCGGTGGCCGCGGAACCGGCCGGGTACGAGGAGCTGCTCGGGCTGATGAGCGGTGACGGAGGCGACCCGGCCGTCGTGGCGGCGCTCCCCCGTGCCCTGGGGACCCTGCGTGAGCAGGCCCTGGTGTGGGGCGGCGACGACCGGCTGCGGCTGGTGCGGACGGCCCGAGAGCTGCTCGCGCCGTCGCCGCAGCACCCGTCGCCGACGGGGCTCGGGCCCACGGCGCAGGAGGCGACTGCGGGTATGTCGCCGGGCCGGATCCAGGAGATCGTCACCGCGGTCGGGCTGCCCTCGACGCACGACTCCGTCTCCGCCGTGGCCTCGCTGACCGCCCTGTTCGGCGAGCGCGCCCGGATGACGGCGCTGCTGGCCGAGGCGTCCCCGGAGTCCCGGGAGGTGCTGGACCGCCTGGTGTGGGGGCCGCCGTACGGGCAGGTCACGGCCGATCCGGCGCCCCGGCTGCGCTGGCTCCTGGACCGCGGGCTGCTGCTGCCGACGGCGCCCGGGACCGTCGTACTCCCCCGGGAAGTGGCCCTGCATCTGCGCGGCGGCCGTGCGCATCGTGCCGTCGAGCCGCTGCCGCCCGCCCTGGAGGTGACGGCCACGCACCGTCCACAGGTTGTGGACACGACGGCGGCCGGGCAGGCGTACACGGCGCTGGCGACCGTGGAGGAGCTGCTGAAGGACTGGGACGAGGGCGGGCCCGCGGTGCTGCGGGCGGGCGGTCTCAGCGTGCGCGACCTCAAGCGCACCGCGGTCGCGCTCGACGTGTCCGAGCCCGTCGCCGCCTTCTGGGTCGAGCTCGCGTACGCGGCGGGGCTGCTGGCCTCCGACGGGGAGGCCGACGAGCGGTATGCGGCGACCCCGGCCCACGACGAGTGGCTGGAGCTGCCGCCCGCCGAGCGCTGGGCGCAGCTGGCGCAGGCGTGGCTGACGGCGACGCGGACGGCGGGCGTCGTCGGGGGGCGGGACGCCAAGGAACGCACCTTGTCGGCGCTCGGGCCGGGCCTCGACCGCTCCGCGGCCCCGGAGGTACGGCACCGGGTGCTGAGCCTGCTGGCCGGGCTGCCGGAGGGCGCCGCCCCGTCCGCCGAGTCCGTCCTGGCCCGGCTGCGCTGGGAGCGGCCCCTGCGCGGCCCCCAGCAGAACGACGACCTGCGCGGACGGCTCGCCGGCTGGGCCCTCTCGGAGGCCGAGATGCTGGGCGTGACGGGCCGGGGCGCGCTGTCGGCGCACGGCAGGGCGCTGCTCGGGGCGCCCGCGCCCGCACCCGCGCCGAAGGACGCCGAGCCCGCGCAGGAGGGCCCCGGCGACAAGCTCCCCGTCCACCACGTGCCGCTCACCGTGGAGCCCCTGTCCCCCACCGAGCAGGCCACCGCCTCCGCCGCGGCCGTACGGCTCCTCGCCCCGCTCCTCCCCGAGCCCCTGGACCACGTGCTGCTCCAGGCGGACCTGACGGCGGTGGCCCCCGGCCCGTTGAAGCGCCCGCTGGCCGACATGCTGGACGTACTGGCGGACGTGGAGTCGAAGGGCGGGGCCACGGTCTACCGCTTCACGCCGGGTTCGGTACGGCGCGCCCTGGACGCGGGCCGCACAGCCACCGATCTGCATGCCTTCCTGAGCGCCCACTCCCGCACGCCCGTACCGCAGCCGCTGACATACCTGATCGACGACGTGGCCCGCAAACACGGGCATCTGCGGGTGGGCGCGGCCTCGGCGTACGTGCGCTGCGACGACGACACGATGCTCAACGAGATCATGGCCGACAAGCGCGCCGCGGCCCTGCGGCTGCGCCGCCTCGCGCCCACCGTCCTCGCCACCCAGGCCGACCCCGCGACCCTGCTCGACGGGCTGCGCGCGATGGGCTTCGCACCGGCCGCCGAGTCGGCGGAGGGCGACGTCCTGATCACCCGCGCCGACGCCCACCGCACCCCGCCGCGCACCGCCCCCGAGCCGGTCCCGGACGGCCCGCCGACCCCCGACGCCACCCTCCTGGCGGCGGCGATCCGCGCGATCCGGGCCGGCGACCTGGCCTCCACCACCCCGCGCAAGCAGACCCCGTCGGCCACGCCCGGCGGCGACCTCCCCCGCACCACCTCCGCCGAGACCCTCGCGACCATGCAGGCCGCCGTCCTGACCGGCGAGGCCCTGTGGATCGGCTACGTCAACGCCGAGGGTGCCGCCAGCCAGCGCGTCATCGCCCCGATCCGCGTCGAGGGCGGCTTCGTGACGGCGTACGACCACACGGCGGACGAGGTGCGCACGTATCCGCTGCACCGGGTCACCGGGGTCGCCGAGCTCGCGGACGACTGACCACGGCCGAACACGACCGGCCGCTGTCGGTTACCGCTGCTTCACGACCTCCCGTGATCATCCGCGTATGCGGCACACTGGACGTTTGGCCGAGACGTTTGGCCAAGACGTCCGGCCCACGGAAAGGGTGCCCCGCGTGAATGGTCCACTCATCGTCCAGTCCGACAAGACCCTGCTCCTGGAGGTCGACCACGAGCAGGCCGACGAGTGCCGCCGGGCCATCGCGGCGTTCGCGGAGCTGGAGCGGGCGCCCGAGCACATCCACACGTACCGGGTGACGCCGCTCGGCCTGTGGAACGCGCGGGCGGCCGGGCACGACGCCGAGCAGGTCGTGGACGCACTCGTGCAGTACAGCCGGTATCCCGTGCCGCACGCGCTGCTGGTCGACGTCGCGGACACCATGGACCGGTACGGGCGGCTGACCCTCAGCAAGGACCCCGCGCACGGACTGGTGCTCACCACCACCGACCGGCCGGTGCTGGAGGAGATCCTGCGCTCGAAGCGGATCGCTCCGCTGGTCGGGGCGCGGATCGACCCGGACACCGTGGCCGTGCATCCGTCCGAGCGCGGGCAGATCAAGCAGACGCTGCTGAAGCTGGGCTGGCCCGCCGAGGACCTCGCGGGATACGTCGACGGCGAGGCGCACCCGATCGAGCTGCACGAGGACGGCTGGGCGCTGCGCCCGTACCAGAAGCAGGCCGTGGAGAACTTCTGGCACGGCGGGAGCGGGGTCGTGGTCCTGCCCTGCGGCGCGGGCAAGACGCTCGTCGGCGCCGGGTCCATGGCGCAGGCGAAGTCGACGACGCTGATCCTCGTCACCAACACCGTCTCGGCGCGGCAGTGGAAGCACGAACTCGTGAAGCGCACGAGTCTCACCGAGGAGGAGATCGGTGAGTACAGCGGTACGCGCAAGGAGATCCGGCCGGTCACCATCGCCACGTACCAGGTGCTGACCACCAGGCGGAAGGGCGTCTACCCGCACCTGGAGCTCTTCGACTCCCGCGACTGGGGGCTGATCGTCTACGACGAGGTGCATCTGCTGCCCGCGCCGGTCTTCAAGTTCACGGCGGATCTGCAGGCGCGGCGGCGGCTGGGGCTGACCGCGACCCTCGTACGGGAGGACGGACGCGAGTCCGACGTGTTCTCGCTGATCGGTCCCAAGCGTTTCGACGCGCCGTGGAAGGAGATCGAGGCGCAGGGCTACATCGCGCCCGCCGACTGCGTGGAGGTCCGGGTCAACCTCACCGACTCCGAGCGGCTCGCCTACGCCACCGCCGAGCAGGAGGAGAAGTACCGCTACTGCGCGACGACGGAGACCAAGCGGAAGGTCACCGAGGCGATCGTGCGCCGTTTCGCGGGTCAGCAGATCCTCGTCATCGGGCAGTACATCGACCAACTCGACGAGTTGGGCGAGCACTTGAACGCGCCCGTCATCAAGGGCGAGACCTCCAACGCCCAGCGGGAGAAGCTCTTCGACGCCTTCCGCGAGGGCGAGATCAGCGTGCTGGTGGTCTCGAAGGTCGCGAACTTCTCGATCGACCTGCCGGAGGCGACGGTCGCCATCCAGGTGTCGGGCACCTTCGGCTCACGCCAGGAGGAGGCCCAGCGGCTGGGACGGGTACTGCGCCCCAAGGCCGACGGCCACCAGGCGCACTTCTACTCGGTCGTCGCCCGCGACACCATCGACCAGGACTTCGCCGCCCACCGCCAGCGCTTCCTGGCGGAACAGGGCTACGCCTACCGGATCGTGGACGCGGACGAACTCCTGACGGAGGGCTGAGCACAGCAAGTCCCCCGTAGGGAAGCCGCCGGGCGTCGGTGCCGTCACTTACGGCGTACGCCCGCTTCCTCGCCGTACTCGCCGAGGATGACCACGTCGAAGGCGGCGCCCACGAACACCTTCAGGGCGCGCAGGGCGTCGCCGAGGCGGTGGCGGTGGCTGCCTAGGACGGGGGTGGCGCCGGGCGGACCCGGCCGGCCGGGGCCTGGGGTGATGGTTGCTGCGCTCATGTATCCATGGTGGATCGGCAGGCATAAAGGGAGCATCGGTCTGCGGACCGAAACTCCTTCGTCGCCGCGTACGACTCCGGTCCTGGCCCTCCCTCCCTGGTATGACGGGGACATCCCCTAGGGGGCCCGGAGGGGGAGGGCAGGGGGTGGAAAACCATTGGCCTGCGTCTCCCCCGTTCACCTACAATCTCCGCTCTTGCCCGCCTCCCTCCACGGAGCGCCGCCGCCCGGACGGAAACCGGTCGGCACCTCGCAGCCCGAGCCCGCAGCACCTTCGGAGGCACCGCCTTGTCCACGCCCGTCGACGACCCCACCCCTCTCGACGACCCCCTCGCCCGCGAGCGCGCCCACCTCGCCGAATCCCGTGCCGCCCTGCGCGCCATGCGGGAGGACGTCGAGTCGCTCGACATCAGGGACGTCACCGCGAACTGGGTCAACGCCGAGGTCCTGGCCCGCCAGATCGACGAGCGCATCAAGGCGCTGGCCGACCTCAGCGACACCCCGCTGTTCTTCGGCCGCCTCGACTACCTGCACTCCCCGGGCGCCGACCAGGCCGAGGGCGCGGAGGGGGAGAGATTCTACATCGGGCGCCGGCACGTGCACGACCACGACGGCGACCCCATGGTGATCGACTGGCGGGCGCCGGTCTCGCAGCCGTTCTACCGGGCGTCGAAGAAGGACCCGCTGGACATCGCGCTGCGCCGCCGCTTCGGGTACACCCGCGGCGACATCACCGCGTACGAGGACGAGCACCTCTCCGACCCGGCCGAAGCCGCCCGTACCAGCAAGCTGCTCCAGCAGGAGATCGAGCGCCCGCGCGTGGGCCCGATGCGGGACATCGTGGCGACCATCCAGCCCGAGCAGGACGAGATCGTCAGGTCCGGGCTGGGCGGGACGGTGTGCGTGCAGGGAGGTCCCGGGACCGGAAAGACAGCCGTCGGCCTGCACCGCGTCGCGTATCTCCTCTACGCCCACCGTGAGCGGCTCGCCCGGACGGGCACGCTCGTCATCGGGCCGAACAGGTCCTTCCTGCACTACATCGAGCAAGTCCTGCCGGCACTGGGCGAGTTGACGGTCCAGCAGGCCACCGTGGACGACCTGGTGGCGAGGGGAATCGAGGTCCGGGGTACCGACGACGCGGCGGCCGCGGTCATCAAGGGCGACGCGAGGATGGCCGAGGTGCTGCGGCGGGCCGTCCAGTCCCACGTCACCATGCCGACCGAGCCGCTCGTCGTGGTGCGCGGCTCACGCCGCTGGCGGGTGCCCTCATACGAACTGGAGGCCATCGTCCGGGAGTTGCTCGACCGCGGCATCCGCTACGGCGCCGCCCGCGAGGCCCTCCCGCAGCGCATCGCACACGCCGTACTGGTACAGATGGAGCGGTCGGGAGAGGCGCCGGACGACCGGGTGCAGGACGCGGTGGCCCGCAACGCGGCGGTCAAGGCGGCCGTCAAACAGATGTGGCCGCCGGTCGACCCGGCGAAACTGGTGCTGCGCCTGCTGACAGACGCGGACTTCCTCGCCGTGCACGCGGACGGAGTCCTGGACGAGGACGAGCAGAAGACGATCCTCTGGGCGAAGCCCGTGCGGAGTGTCAAAGCCGCCAAGTGGTCGCCCGCGGACGCGGTGCTGATCGACGAGACGACGGACCTCGTCCAGCGCACGCACTCCCTCGGGCATGTGGTCCTGGACGAGGCGCAGGATCTCTCCCCCATGCAGTACCGCGCGGTCGGCCGCCGCTGCACCACCGGTTCGGCGACGGTCCTCGGCGACCTGGCACAGGGCACCACGCCCTGGGCGACGCGGAGTTGGGACGAGGCGCTCGCCCACCTCGGCAAGACGGACGGCGTGATCGAGGAGCTGACGGCCGGTTTCCGCGTCCCGACGGACGTCATCACCTACGCCTCCCGTCTGCTGCCGCACATCGCCCCCGGCCTCACACCGGTCGCGTCGGTCCGCGAGAACCCGGGCTTCTTCGCCCTCCGCCCGATCGGGGACGCCTCCGAAGTGGTCGCCGCCTGCGAGGAGTTGCTCGGCAACGAGGGCTCGACCGGCCTGATCGCCGCCGACGCCCGCGTCCCGGCGCTGGCTCAGGCTCTGACGGCGGCCGGAATCACCTACCTGGCCCCCGGCGAGGAGACGACGGCCGAGACCCGCCTCACCCTGGTCCCGGCGTCGCTCGCGAAGGGCCTGGAGTACGACTACGTGGTCCTTGACGAGCCCCGGGCCGTGGTGGACGGCGAGCCCGACGAACGGACCGGTCTGCGCCGCCTGTATGTGGCGCTGACCCGTGCGGTGTCCGGGCTGATCGTGACGCATGCGGCGCCGTTGCCGCCGCAGCTGGCCGAGTAGGGTGCTCTTCCGTTCTGTCATGTCCCCTCGGAAGGGTCCCAGCAGTACGACGCACCGGCGGCGGTCCGCCGGCTGTGCGGGCGATGCCCGCCGCGCCGGTGACGGTGTCCTGAAGCGCGAGGGGCTGTTCTGCTGGGCCGGTGGGGGCCGCTGTCCCTTTGAAGCGCTAGTTCCCGTCCAGCACCGCCCGCCACTCGGCCACCGCAGCCGCCGACACGGGCCCGTCCCAGCCCCCCGGCCGGGCAGCCCCGCCGATGTGAAAGGCGTCGATCCCCGCAGCCCGTAGCTGTGGCACGTGCTCCAGCCGCAAGCCCCCGCCCACCATGATCCGCGGCTCATAGCCGGGTTCCCCGCAGCGCGCCGCCTCGGCGAGCAGTGTGGGAAGGCCGTCGTCCACCCCGGCGGGCGAACCGGCCGTGAGATAGGTGTCGTGCCCCGGCAGGCCGTCCAGCTGCTTGCGCAGTGCGTCGCGGTCCGCGGCCCGGTCGATCGCGCGGTGGAAGGTCCAGCGGCAGCCGTCGAGTTCCCTCACGAGCCGCTCCACGGCGTCCAGGTCGACCTGCCCGTCCGCGTCGAGGAACCCGAGTACGAACTGGTCGGCCCCGGCCGCCCGCATCTCCCGGGCGACCCGGACCAGCCGCGCGACACCCTCGGCGTCCCCCGCGGCGAACCCGTCCGCGGGCCGCAGCATCACGCGCAGGTCGATGTCGACGGCGGCACGGATCCCGGCGAAGGTCTCGACCGGCGGGGTCAGCCCGTCGGCCGCCATGTCGGCGACCAGCTCCAGCCGGTCCGCGCCTCCGGCCTGGGCGGCGACCGCGTCCTCGGCGTCGAGGGCGATCACCTCCAGGACTGCACGCATGCTCATAGGGCCCCTTCCGTCGGTGTTCCCCTGGAGTGACTACAGGTCTAGTCCAATCTCAGGGTACGACGGCGGGGTGGACGACCGCGAGATCGCCCCCCGGGGCCCGGCGCTGCGAGGGGCTCCGGACGGGCTGAAAGATGAAGCCCCGGTCGGAGAAAATTCAGCCCCTCCGGCGTTTGAGGAGCGGGGGTCCGGGGGCTGGCCCCGGGTACGGGACGGGTAGGGGCGGCGGGGGCGACTCAGCGTGCCGAGGGGGCCGGCCGGGGGCGACCGCCGCAAGACCACCCCCGGCCCCTGCCGCAGCCGCGGTCCGTCAGCCGAACATGTTCAGCTCCGCCGCCTCCGCCCCCACCAGCTCGTACGACGTGCCCTCCGGCACCGGACGGCCCGCGTAGAGCCGTACGAGGGTTGCGGAGTCGCCGATGAAACGCGCGGGGTTCCGCTCACCGCTGGCCTCCCCCAGCAGCAGCGGCTCGTCCTCCCCCACTGCCTTAAAGGCGTGGGAGGTGCCCCCATCGTCGAGGTCGGCGTGCAGCGGCAGGCGGCCCCGCTCGCGGGTGATCCGGGCGAGGAGGGTGAGGGCGTCCGGGAGTCCGGGGCCTCCGTATGCCTGCGGCTCACCCCAGACGTCCCGTACGTCGCCCGCGTGCACCCTCCCCCACTGCCTTAAGGGCGTGGGGGGACCCCCACGCCCAGCGCGACCCGGTCCAGTACACCGCCCGCCTTGGCGATCGCCGGTCCCGCGTCGGTCATCCCGCGCTCCAGCTCGTCCACGACCTGCTGGTTCGACCAGTCGGCGCGCTCGGCGATGTCCCGGTCGTTGGAGGCGGGCGAGAAGACGCCCTCCTCGAAACGGCTCTCCACCACCCGCAGCAGCGCGGAGGAGCAGTGCGCGAGTACGTCCCGCACCGTCCACCCCGGACACGCGGTGGTGGGGAGAGCGAAGTCGGCGTCCGGGCGGGCGCGCAGGAGCGGGATCAGGGCGTCGCGCTCGACGGCCAGGAGGCGCCCGGGCAGTTCGGGGTCGCGTACGTCGTCAGTTGTCGTCATGGGGGCCACGCTAGGGGCGCCGGGTGATCGACGGGAGAGGCCGAAGTCGAAGACGCCGGAGAGGCGGGAGAATGAGCGCATGGCCGATCACGCCCGCCCCGATGTCGATGCCCTGCGCACCCGTTGGACCCGCGCCCTGGAAGGAGCCCGCTCCCCGGCCGCCGGCCCCGACCCGGCCCCGTACGCGGACAACCTCCTCGCCCGCTGGCAGGAACCGCAGCGCCACTACCACACGCTCGCGCACCTCACGGCGGTCCTCGACCACGTCGACGTACTGGAGAAGTACGCGGCGGACCCGGATGTCGTGCGCCTGGCCGCCTGGTTCCACGACGCGGTCTACTTCCCCGACCGCTCCGAGAACGAGGAACGCTCGGCCCGCCTCGCCGAGCGCGCCCTCCCCGAGGCGGGCGTCCCGGAGGCGAAGACCGCCGAGGTGGCCCGCCTGGTCCGCCTCACCGTCACCCACGACCCTGCCGACGACGACCGCGACGGCCAGGTCCTGTGCGACGCCGACCTGGCGATCCTCGCGTCGCCCCCGTCCGCGTACGCCGTCTACACCGCCGCCGTACGCGAGGAGTACCACTTCGTCCCGAGCGACGCCTTCCGCACCGGCCGCGCCGCGATCCTGCGCCAGCTCCTCGACCTGCCACGGCTGTTCAGGACGCCGTACGGACAGAAGCACTGGGAGGCGACGGCCCGCTACAACCTCACCTCCGAGCTGGAAATGCTGTCGCTTCCGACCGGCCCGGCCGCATAGTCTGCGGCCCATGCATCCATGGGGCGGGGACCAGGTGGAAGAGGCCGTGGCGGGCTGCGTGGCAGCGCTGCGGCCGGCGGTGGACCGGGACTGGACGGAGGTGAAGGCTTCCGGACTGGAGTGGAACTGCCACGAGACGGCGTTCCACATCGCGGAGGACCTCATCGCGTACGCCGCCAACCTGGCCGGACGAGCCCAGGACAGCTACGTCCCCTTCGCGATCAGCCTCGACGAGGGCACCGACAACGCGGGCCTGCTGCACGTGATCGAGACGACCGGCGCCCTGCTCGCCGCGGCCGTCCGCACCGCGCCGCGCGAGGCCCGCGGCTTCCACCCGTACCCGTTCCGCAGCGCGAACCGCGAGGGCTTCGCCGCGATGGGCATCGCCGAGGTCCTCGCCCACACGTACGACATCGCGGGCGGTCTGGGCCTGGAGTACGAACCCCCCGCCGCACTGGCCGAGTCCGTCCTCACCCGCATCTTCCCGCACGTCCAGCCGGGCCCGGACCACTGGCGCACGTTCCTGTGGGCCACCGGCCGCGGTGAACTCCCCGGCCGTGCCCGCCTCGCCGAGTGGCGCTGGAACAACAACCTGGTCCTGCCCACCGACCGCCTCACCCTGCAGGGCATCACACCCGCGGCCGCGCGCGACCTGGTGGCGGGCGGCGACGGCGGCTTCGACTGGCTCGACGGCGGCCCCTTCGAGGGCACCCGGGACGCCTCGGGCTTCATGCTGAAGGCATACGAGGGGGGCGTGCACCGCCCGGAGTTCGGGGTCTTCGCCCTCGTACGCCGCGAGGACGGCCGGGCGATCGGCGGCATGGGCTTCCACGGCGTCCCCGACGAGGAGGGCCGCGCCGAGATCGGCTACGACCTCACCGAGGCGGCCCGCGGCAACGGCTACGCGACCGAGGCCCTGCGCGCGCTCGCCGAATGGGCGCTGGCGAGGGACGACGTACACACGCTCTTCGCGACGATCGAACGGGACAACCTCCCGTCCCAGGCGGTGGTCAGCCGCGCCGGCTTCAGGAAGGTGGGCGACGACGAGGAGGGGATCGCCTACGAACTGGGGCGCTGAACCCGCCCTTTCGGCCGCCGCAGCCCCGCCTCGGTGAGTCGCCGCACCAGCTCCTTCGAGCCGATCTCCCGGGCCCCCGCCGCCACCACGTCCGCATACCGGTGCGACGGAATGTCGTAGTGGTCCCGCTCGAAGGCGCGTGGCGGTACGCCCAGCTTCTCGGCGAAGACGTGCAGTTCCTCGTACGAGACGTCGCTGATCAGATGCGACCACATCCGCCCGTGTCCGGGCCAGGTCGGCGGGTCGATGTACACGGTCACGAGGACGACGACCCGCCCGTGGTGGACGACAGCGTGCCGACCGGGGCGACCTTCACGCCCGCCTTGTGGCAGACCCAGTGCGGGTCGGGGCCGAGTTCCGGCTCGACGTCGAGGGCGTGCGGGTCGCCGCCGCCGCAGACGGGGCACAGGGGCCAGCGGCCGTATCTCTCCAGCAGGGAGTCCTGGACGTCCTGCGCGACCAGCCCGGCGACGTAATCGACGCCCTGCGGCCACTGCTCCACCCACCATCGCCGCTGGACGACGGACTCCTCGACCATGGACACCACGTCCGCCGCGGCGACCTCGCCCGCGGCCAGATCGGCGAGTACGAGGGCGCGTGCCGCGTGCAGCGCCTGCTCCAGGGGGCTGATGGGATCCATGCTCCCATTGTGCGCACTCTTGACCGGGACGCCGAGCCGAAAATATCTTTCAAGAGTGAATCAGAACGTGAAGGAAATTTTCGCCGGTTCCTCGGGCCGGGCGAGCGCGCCTCCCGCTCCCGCCGCCCTCGCCGCGAAAGTGCGCACGCTCGCGCCCTCGATGACCCGCTCCATGCAGCGCGTCGCAGAGGCCGTCGCGGGTGATCCGGCCGGCTGCGCGGCCCTCACGGTCACCGGCCTCGCCGAGCTCACCGGCACCAGCGAGGCGACGGTCGTACGGACGGCCCGGCTGCTCGGGTATCCGGGATACCGGGATCTGCGGCTGGCGCTCGCCGGGCTTGCGGCGCAGCAGCAGTCCGGGCGGGCACCCGCCATCACCACCGACATCGCGGTCGACGACCCGATCGCCGATGTCGTGGCGAAACTCGCGTACGACGAGCAGCAGACGCTGGCCGATACGGCGGCCGGGCTGGACACGGTGCAGCTGGGGGCGGCGGTCGCCGCGGCGGCGGTCGCCCGGCGCATCGACGTGTACGGCGTCGGGGCGTCCGGCCTCGTCGCCCAGGACCTCACGCAGAAACTGCTGCGAATAGGGCTGATGGCCCAGGCGCACAGTGATCCGCATCTGGCCGTGACGAACGCGGTGCAGTTGCGGTCGGGAGACGTCGCCATCGCGATCACGCACTCCGGGTCCACCGGGGACGTCATCGAGCCGCTGCGGGTCGCCTTCGAGCGCGGGGCCACGACGGTGGCGATCACGGGACGGCCGGACGGGGCGGTCGCCCAGTACGCCGACCATGTGCTGACGACGTCGACCGCGCGGGAGAGCGAGTTGAGGCCCGCGGCCATGTCCTCCCGGACCAGTCAGCTCCTCGTGGTGGACTGCCTGTTCGTGGGGGTGGCGCAGAAGACGTACGAGACGGCTGCGCCGGCGCTGGCCGCTTCGTACGAGGCACTGGCGCACCGGCACCGCAGGTAGGCGCAGGCAGTCGCAGACAAGAGACCTGACCGCACATCCGAAAGAGCCGCCCCCATGACCTCCATCTCCAACCCCCGTGATCTCCGCGCCGAGTTGGAATCGCTGACCACCGAGGCCTTCCGGCCCGAGCTCGCCGACATCGACCGGCTGGCCACGCTCGACATCGCCCGGCTCATGAACGGCGAGGACGCCACCGTCCCGGCAGCCGTGGCCCGGCAGCTTACGGCCATCGCCGCCGCGATCGACGCCGTCGCCGAGCGGATGGCGCGGGGCGGGCGGCTGATCTACGCCGGTGCGGGCACGGCCGGCCGGCTCGGCGTGCTGGACGCCTCCGAGTGCCCACCCACCTTCAACGCCGACCCCGAGCAGGTCGTGGGCCTGATCGCGGGCGGCCCCGACGCCATGGTCACCTCCGTCGAGGGCGCCGAGGACTCCGCGGAGCTCGCCCGCAGCGACCTCGACGCCCTGCGCCTCCTCGCCGCCGACACCGTCGTCGGCATCTCCGCCTCCGGCCGCACCCCGTACGCGATCGCCGCCGTGCAGCACGCCCGCGCCCTGGGCGCGTTGACCATCGGCCTCGCCTGCAACGCGGACAGCGCGCTCGCGGCGGCCGCCGAGCACGGCATCGAGGTCGTCGTAGGACCGGAGCTGCTCACCGGCTCCACCCGCCTCAAGGCGGGCACGGCGCAGAAGCTCGTCCTCAACATGCTCTCCACGATCACGATGATCCGGCTCGGCAAGACCTACGGGAACCTGATGGTCGACGTACGCGCCTCGAACGAGAAGCTGCGCGCCCGCTCGCGAAGGATCGTCGCCCTCGCCACGGGTGCCTCGGACGACGAGATCGAGCGTGCCCTCGCGGCCACCGACGGCGAGGTGAAGAACGCGATCCTCGCCCTCCTCGCCGGCGTGGACGGCCCCACGGCGGCGCGTCTGCTGGAGGACGCGGACGGGCACCTGCGGGCGGCGCTGGCGGCAGCTCGCTGACGCCCCGTCGGCACCCGGTGTTGCTACGGCGCCACGGTGAGGACGGCGTTCGCCGTGATCCGCCGGTCGCGCAGGTCGCCGAGGGCGGTCGCGGTGTGCCGCCAGTCCTCCAGACGGCCGATCTGCGGGTGCAGCCGGCCGCTGTCGACGAGCCGGACCAGCGCGGCCAGGTCGGTGCCGAACGGCTCGTCGAAGTGCTCGTAGTGGAAGTGGCGCACGGTGGCCGAGCGGGGGCCCTTGAAGAACGCGAAGAAACTGAGCTCGGCGGGCTGCCGGGAGGCCTGCCCGAACCAGATCAGCTGGCCGCGCTCACGCAGCAGGGCGAGAGCACGTGGCGTGGAGGTGTCGCCGACGGACTCCAGGACGACGTCGAAGGGGCCGACGGCGTCGTCGAGGTCGTGCACGACGGTGGCACCGAACTCGGCGAGCAGCTTGCCCCGTTCGGGGGTCGCGGTGACCGCGGTGACCTCGGCGCCCTCACCGAGCGCGAGTTCGGTGACGTAGTGGCCGACCCCGCCGGACGCCCCGGTGAGCAGGATCCGCCGGCCGGCGACGGAGCCCGCCACGCGCAGCAGCCGCAGGGCGGTGAGCCCGGCCAGCGGCAGCGCGGCCGCGGTCTCGAAGGAGACGCCGTCGGGCAGTACGGCCAGGGAGTGGGTGGGTACGGCGGCGTACTGGGCCCAGCCGTTCGCCGGCGGGTGGCCGACGACGCGGGTGCCGACGGCGGGCCCGGAGCCGTCCGCGGCCGCCTGCACGACGATTCCGGCGATGTCCTTGCCCGGTCGGCCGCCCAGCCGCAGCGGCCCGTGGAGCTGGAAGACCTCGCCGCGGTTGATGGAGAACGCCCGGACCTCGACGAGGGCCTCGTCGGGCGCGGGCTGCGGCACCTCGGCCTCGCCGAGCTGGACCATCTCCTCGGGTCGTCCGGTGGGCAGCAGGGCCTTCATCGGGTGGCCTCCTGCTGACGCGGCTGCGGGCATGACTGACTCCTGTGTCCTGTGTCTGTGTCGGGTGGTGCTCAGCACGCTAGGAGCCGTCTTCGACGCTGCTCAACGCCTGTGCTCCACAAGTGGGTTCGCGGTGTCCCGAAAGTGGCACGCCCGGGTCGGGGTGTGTTCAGCCGCGTGGGCGCGGGCCGGCTGCGCGCCAGGTGCCGGCTGCCTGATGCCGGGTCGGTCTGCTCCAGGCCGCTCTGGCCGGGGCGGCGGGCGGGTGGCTCTGGGCGGCGGTGCGGCGGGCGGCCACGGCCTGCAGCACCGCGAGGACCGCGGCGAGTTCGTCGGCGTCGGCGCTGCCGCGCACCAGCCGTACCGTGGGCGCGGGGGCGGGGTGGGGGTGTCCGGCGCTCATACCGGCTGGTTCCCGTGCTTGCGCTCGGGCAGCTGCGCGTGTTTGGCGCGCAGCATCCGCAGCGACCTGATCAGCACCTCCCGGGTGCGCCGGGGATCGATGACGTCGTCGACGAGGCCGCGCTCGGCCGCGTAGTACGGATGCATGAGTTCCTCCCGGTACTCCGCCACGCGCCGGGCCCGGGCGGCTTCCGGGTCGTCGGCCGCGGCGATCTCACGGCGGAAGACGACGTTGGCCGCACCCTCCGCGCCCATCACGGCGATCTCGTTGGTGGGCCAGGCGAACGACAGGTCGCAGCCGATGGAGCGGGAGTCCATGACGATGTAGGCGCCGCCGTACGCCTTGCGCAGGATGACCTGGACCCGTGGCACGGTGGCGTTGCAGTAGGCGTAGAGCAGTTTGGCGCCGCGCCGGATGATGCCGTCGTGCTCCTGGCCGGTGCCGGGCAGGAAGCCGGGCACGTCGACCAGGGTCACCAGAGGGATGTTGAAGGAATCGCAGAACTGCACGAACCGGGCGCCCTTCTCGGAGGCCGCGATGTCCAGGGCGCCGGCGCCCGCCATCGGCTGGTTGGCGACGATGCCGACGACCTGGCCGCCGAGCCGGGCCAGGGCCACGACCAGGTTGGGCGCCCACAGCTCGTGCACTTCGAACAGGTCCCCGTCGTCGACGACCTCCTCGATGACCCGGCGTATGTCGTAGACCTGCTGCGGGTCGGCCGGCACCAGGTCGAGCAGGGCGTCCCCGCTGCGGTCCACGGGGTCCTCGCTCACCGAGTCGGGCGGCAGCTCACGGTTGTTGGCGGGCAGCATCGACAGCAGATGCCGTACGTCCTGAAGGCAGGACTCCTCGTCGTCGTACAGGAAGGCGGAGACGCCGGAGCGCGTCGAGTGGACGTCGGCGCCGCCGAGTTCGTCGTGGCCGACGCGCTCGCCGGTGACGGCGTGCACCACGTCGGGTCCGGTGATGTACATCTGCGCGGTGCCGCGCACCATGAACACGAAGTCGGTGAGGGCCGGCGAGTACGCGGCGCCGCCGGCGCACGGCCCGAGGACCACGCTGATCTGCGGGATCACGCCGGAGCAGCGCACATTGCGGGTGAAGATGCCGCCGTATCCGGCGAGCGCGGTCACCCCCTCCTGGATACGGGCGCCCGCCCCGTCGCTGAGCGCGATCAGCGGGGCCCCGGCGGCCTCGGCCAGGTCCATGATCTTGTGGATCTTCTGGGCGTGGGCCTCGCCGAGCGCCCCGCCGAAGATCCTGAAGTCGTGTCCGTAGACGAACACCTGCCGTCCGTCGACGGTGCCCCAGCCGGTGACGACGCCGTCGCCGTGCGGCTTTCTCGCCTCCAGGCCGAAGCCGGTGGCGCGATGCCGCCGCAACCCCTCGACCTCGGTGAACGAGCCCTTGTCCAGGAGGAGCGCGAGGCGCTCGCGGACGGTGAGCTTGCCCCGGGCGTGCTGGCGCTCGGTGGCCGCCGGATCGGAACCTGTCAGCAACTCGCCTTGAAGAGCGGCAAGTTCGCCCAGGCGTTCACGCATGGAGAACTCCTTATTCTGCGCACCGGAAATCAGCTGTCCGCCCACGCTAGGCAGACACGTCCCCGGCCGGGCCGCACACGCTCCGAAAGGGTGGCGAGGGTATTCCTAGGTGACAAGGCGCCCGGGCACTCTGGTGGCATTGCCGGTTCAACTCCTCTCTCCTGCGGTTAGATTCGGTTTCCCCCGGCCTGTTTCCCCCACCCCGCCGGAAGGAGTCGCGCATTCACCGCCACTCTCTACCTGGAGACAGAACATGAGCGAGGAGAAAACACTCTCGGCCCGTCATATCGCCGTGATCGCCGACCCGTTCCCGATATCCCGCGCCGCGGTGGCCTCACTGCTGCGCCGCTCCGGAGCGGTCGACGAGGCCCAGGAGGCGAAGACCCGGCAGGGTGCCCTGGATCTGGTGCGCCGGCTTCGGGCCGACATGCTGGTCACCGAGGTCGATCTGGCGGGCCGGGGCGACGGGGTGCAGCTGTGCCGGCAGGTCAAGGGGCTTGCCCGGCCACCGACCGTCCTGATGTTCACGGGCGCCGACGACCCTGCGGTGGTCGCCGCGTGCCTGGCCGGCGGGGCCGACGGTTTCGTCCACCGCACGGCGTCGCCCGAGCGGCTCGTGCGGGCCGTGGAGTCCCTCGCGGCGGGACGGCACGTCTGGTATCTGCGCGAGCACGCCGGCCTTGCCCCCGAATCGGGAACGCAGCCGCGCGTGCCCGGAATGACCGCACGCGAACAGCAGATACTGGGACTGCTTCTGGGCCGGTACTCGAACGACGAGATCGCGGCCGAACTCCATCTGGCCCGGCAGACCGTCAAGAACCACGTCAGCAACGTGCTCGCCAAACTCGGCGTGGCGAACCGACGCGAATTGCTGTCCCGTCGGGACCCGCTCGTCACCGCTTCCTGAAAAGCCTGCAAGGTGGGCCGCTCCAAATCTATCGGCCCGCACCGGACTCCGGGGTGCGATGTCTCCTACGAAACACAGCGCGGGTGCCGTAGGAGTCATTCTCCTTGAAAGCGCCCGGGGCCGCGCCTAGCGTTCCATTCATACCGAGGCCGTCGCCGAAAAGCGCGGCGTCCGAAACACAACTCCCAAGAAAACCCCCAGGAGGTTGAAATGCCCATCGTGACCGTTCAGCAGGGTCCGCGTGACGTCGAGCTCAAGCGTGACCTGGTCGCCCGTATCACGGACGCATTCGTCGACGCGTACAAGATTCCGGCGGAGACGGTTCAGGTGTGGATCCAGGAGGTTCCGGCGGACAGCTGGGGCGCCGCGGGCAAGCTCATCGCCGACAGCTGATCCCTGCCCTTTTCTTCCCTTTCCCAAGCACGGTCCCGGCCGCCCCTCGTCGGCGGCCGGGACCGTGCCGTATCGCCGCAGACCCTCATCGCCGCAGACCCCTGCCGCCGGAAACGGAGAGCACCGTGACGACACCGACCACCACCACGGCGCCCGGTGCCCTCGACGGCATCGACACCGGGCGCCTCGCACACTGGCTGGAGAGCAGGCTGCCGGGCCGCGGTCCGCTGACCGGGGTGACCCCCCTGGCGGGCGGCCGGTCCAACCTGACGTACCGGCTCTCCTGGGGCGGCCGCACCCTCGTGCTGCGCCGGCCGCCGCTGGGGCATGTTCTGGCCACCGCCCACGACATGGCGCGCGAGTACCGGGTGCTGAGCGCGCTCGGCCCGGCCGGCGTGCCCGTGCCGCGGACGTATGCGCTGTGCCGGGACGCGGACGTGCTGGGCGCCCCGTTCTACGTCATGGGGTTCGCCGAAGGCATCACCTACCGCAGCGACGCGGAACTCGCGCCGCTGGGAGAGCACTCGGCGCGGCGCACCACCCATGCGCTGGTCGACACCCTGGCCCTGCTGCACTCCGTGGACCCCCAGGCGGCGGGGCTGGCCGACTTCGGCCGCCCCGAGGGCTTCACGGCCCGGCAGGTGCGGCGCTGGCGCCGCCAGTGGGACGCCTCGCGCACCCGGGAGGTGGACGGCGCCGACCAGCTCAACGACCGCCTGGCGGCGACCTGTCCACCGTCCGGCGCGGTGGCGGTCGTGCACGGCGACTACAAGCTGGACAACGTGCTCCTCGACCGGGCGGACCCGGGCCGGGTCACCGCCGTGCTCGACTGGGAGATGTCCACGCTCGGTGACCCGCTGGCCGACCTCGGCATGCTCTGCATGTACTGGGACGGCTTCGCCGGCGTCGACCGCCCGCCGGTCGCCTCCCCCGGCGCCCTGCCCGGCTGGCCCGGCCGCGAGGCGCTGGTGGAGCGGTACGCCGCGCACAGCACGGCCGGCCTCGAACGGCTCGGCTGGTACACCGCGTTCGCCTTCTACAAGCTCGCCGCGATCCTCGAGGGCATCCACTGCCGCACCGTGCAGGGCCTCACCGTCGGCGAGGAGACCGCGAACCTCGCCGACGCCGTACCGCTGCTCGTGGCCCGCGGCCACGACGCCCTGCGCACCGCCGGCTGACCCCCTGCGCCCAGAACCCGCCCTGTCTGCAACGGAGTTGCCCCATGGACTTTTCCTACGACGCCCGGACCGAGGACCTGCGCACCAGGATGCTCGCCTTCCTGGACGAGCAGGTGCTGCCCGCCGAGCCCGTCTTCCACGCCCAGCACGCCGCAGGCCACCCGTGGGGGCGCCCCCCGGTGCTGCAGAAACTCAAGAACGAGGCCCGCCGTCGGGGCCTGTGGAACCTGTTCCTGCCGGACGACCGGTTCGGCGCGGGCCTGACCAACCTGCAGTACGCCCCGCTCGCCGAGATCACCGGACGCAGCCCCTTCATCGCACCGGAGGCCGTCAACTGCGCGGCCCCCGACACCGGCAACATGGAGGTCCTCGCCCTGTTCGGCACTCCCGGGCAGCAGGACCGCTGGCTCAAACCGCTGCTCGACGGGGCGATCCGCTCGGCCTTCTGCATGACCGAGCCGGACGTCGCCTCCTCGGACGCCGCGAACATCACCACCCGGATCGAACGGGACGGCGACAGCTATGTCGTCAACGGCCGCAAATGGTGGTCGTCGGGGGCGCTGGCGCCCGAGTGCGAGCTGCTGATCGTGATGGGCAAGACCGACCCGGACGGACCGCGCCACCGGCAGCAGTCGATGATCCTGGTGCCGCGCGACACCCCGGGAGTGCGGGTCGAGCGCGGTGTGCACGTCTTCGGCTACACCGACGGTCCGCACGGCGGGCACGGCGAGGTCGTCTTCGACGATGTCCGGGTGCCGGCCGAGAACATCATCGCGGGTGAGGGCGAGGGCTTCGCCATCGCACAGGCCCGTCTCGGACCCGGCCGTATCCACCACTGCATGCGGCTGATCGGCATGGCAGAGCGCGCCTTCGACCTGATGTGCGAGCGGGCCGGCAGCCGGGTCGCGTTCGGACGGCCCCTCGCCGAGCAGGGCGTGGTCCGCGAGTGGATCGCCGAGGCGCGCGTCCGCATCGAACAGGCCCGCCTGCTGGTGCTGAAGACCGCCTATCTGATGGACACGATCGGCAACAAGGGCGCCCACACCGAGATCCAGGCCATCAAGATCGCAGTGCCGGCGATGGCCGAATGGGTCATCGACAAGGCCATCCAGACGCACGGCGGAGGCGGGGTCTCCCAGGACTTCCCGCTGGCCGAACTCTGGGCCCACGCCCGCACCCTGCGCCTGGCCGACGGCCCCGACGAGGTGCACCGCGCCTCACTGGCCCGCCGCGAACTGCGCCGCTACCAGAACTCCTGACGACCGTTCACCAAAAGGCCGCCCTTCCATTCCGGAAGGGCGGCCCCTTTGTTTTCCAAGGCGATTTACCGGCGAGAATTCGAAGCCGGTACCGCGAGTACTGATTTCCCCCTGAAAGGGTACCCGGCGGCCCATGGCCGAAGTCCCGGCCGCGCCTACCGTTTTCTTCATGACGAACAGTGAATTCGAGATACCCGAAGAACGCGTGGTCGTCACCGGAATCGGCGTCGTCCTCCCGGGCACCCTCTCCGTCGACCGGTTCTGGGCGAACGTCTCGGGCGGCCGGTCCCAGGTGGGCCGGCTCACCCGGTTCGACGCGGAGCAGGCGGGCCTTCCGGTGTACGCGGCGGCCGAGATCGACGACTTCGACCATCACCCCTTCCTCCCGGAGCTGACGGACGCGCACGCGGCCAAGTACTCCCGGGAGATCCTCATCGCCATGTCGGCGCTCGCCGAGGCCCGCCGGGACGCCGGGCTCGGTCCAGGCGCCCTGGACCCGCGCCGGCTGGGCATCGTCATGTCCTCCTCCCGCGGCCCGTTCAGCTGGTGGCGCGACGTGCTCACCGGCGCGGACCCGGACGCCTTCGGCGACAAGGGCGCGATGTTCCGCGGCCTGCCCGGCTGCCCGGCCTCCCTGTCCGCCGTCTACACCGGCGCCCAGGGCCTGGTCACCACCGTCAGCAACGCCTGCGTCGGCGGCCACCAGGCCATCCAGCTCGCGCTGCGGGAGCTGCGCTCCGGTGCCGCGGACGCCATGCTGGTCGGCGGCCACGAGTTCCCGATCGTGCCGGAGGTCGCCGCCTGCTACCGGGCGATGGGCCACGGGGTGCTCTCCTCCGAGCGCGAGGACCCGAGCCGTGCGGTGCGCCCCTACAGCAACGACCGCGAGGGCTTCGCGCTCGGCGAGGGCTCCGTCGTGCTGTGCCTGGAGCGGGAGTCGGTCGCCCGCAGCCGCGGCGCCCGCGTCTACTCCGAGATCCTCTCGGCCGCCTCCCTCAACGAGGCCGCCCACCCCACCACCATGGACCTGACCGGCAAGGTCACCGCCTCGGTCGTCGAGGACGCCCTGGCAGGCGCGGGCCGCAAGGCGGAGGACGTCGACTACTTCTGCGCGCACGGCACCGCCACCCGCTACAACGACATCGCCGAGTCCCGTGCGCTGCGCGCCCTCTACCCCGAGCGCACGCCCGCCGCCCTCCCGCCGCTGAGCTCCAACAAGCCCATCTACGGCCACACGTTCGGCCTGGCGGGCATCATCAACGTCGCCGCGACCAGCCTGATGATCCACCACCGGACGCTCGCGCCCACCATCAACTTCACCACGCCGGACCCCGAGTGCGACCACGACCACGTCTTCGAGGGACCGCGCCCGGCCGAGGTGGACCTCGCGGTGTCCATGTCGTTCGCGTTCGGCAGCCAGACGGCGGTCGTCGCGCTCGGAGCCCCGTCATGAGCCGGCCCCTGATCGCCGCCGACGTGGACGAACTGGTCCGCGCCCTGGTCCGGCCCGGCGACCACGTCCATCTGGCCGGCACCCCGTCCCGCCCCAACGCCCTCACCTACGCCCTGTGCCGGGTCTTCGGCGCCGCCGGCCGTCTGACGGTCTCCACGACCGCCGTGCACTCCTCGGCCCACGCGCTCGCGCTGTCCGGTGTCGCCGACAAGGTCATCGCCGGTTTCGTGGGGGACACCTACCCCTCGCCCCGGCCCAACCCCCTCTACGCGGACCTGGAGAGGGGCGAACCGTTCACCTTCGAGGCCTGGTCGCTGCTCAGTTACGTACAGCGGCTCATCGCCGGCGCGCAGGGAGCCCCGTACGCGGTCACCGGTTCGCTGGCCGGCACGGACCTCGCCGAGGGCAAACCGGACGTACTGCACCGCGTCCCCGACCCCGCCCGCCCGGGCGAGGAGATCACCCTGCTCGCCCCGCTGCGCCCCGACGTGACACTCGTGCACGGCGTGGCCGCCGACGAGGACGGCAACATCGCCCTGGTCCCGCCGCTCGGCGAGGGCGCCTGGGCCGCGTACGCCGCCGGGCGCGGGGTGATCGCCTCGGTGGAGAAGATCGTCAGCCGTGACGAACTGCGGGCCGTCAACGACCGCGTGGTCATCCCCGGCCAACGCGTGCTGGGCCTGACCGAGGCCCGCCTGGGAGCCCACCCCCAGGCCCTGCGCACCGACCGACTCCTCGGCGTGGACGGCTACTTGGACGACTACGCCTTCCTGGAGGAGATCGTCGCCTCCTGCCACGGCGAGGAACGCGGCCAGGACTGGTACCGCACCTGGGTCACCGCCCCCGGCTCGCACCAGGAGTACGTCCACCGCCTGGGCGCACGACGCCGCACCGCCCTGCGCATCCCGGACCCCACCCGGGCGGACGACGACTACGACGCCGAGACGGAAACCTGGGCGGAGATCTACCGCTGCGAGAAGGAGGCGGTCGCCAGGGTCAGCCCCGCGCCGACCACGGCACCCCACCCCACCACCGCGGGCCCCGCGCCCGCCACGCGCGCCGATCAGGTCCCGGTCCCCCCGGCACCCCCCACCCGCCAGGAACGCCTGATCGTGCTCGGTGCCAGGGCCGTCGCCGAGCAGGTCCGCGCGCACGGTTACGACACGCTGCTCGCGGGGATCGGCACCTCGCACATGGCGGCCTGGCTCGCGGCCGAGCTGCTGCGGGCCGGCGGACAGGACGTCAAGGTCGTCGCCGAGCTGGGCATGTACGGCTTCCGGCCCGAAGGCGGGGACACCTTCCTGTTCAGCCTGCTGCACGCGAGGGGCAGCGAGATGCTGGCCGGCATCCCGGAGATCCTCGGCGGCATGGTGGCGGCCAACCCCCGGGCGCTGGGGGTCCTGGCAGCCGCAGAGATCGACGAGAGCGGCACGATCAACACCAGCCGCGGCGCGGACGGCCGCTGGCTGACCGGCTCGGGCGGCGCCAACGACATCGCGTCGAGCACGGACTGCGTGGTGATCGCACCGTCGTCCCGCCGCCGCTACGTCACCGAGGTCGCCTACCGCACCAGCCCCGGCCACCGGGTCCGCGAGGTGGTCAGCGACTTCGGCCGCTTCACCCGAGCCGCCCCCGGCTTCCGCCTGGCGACCTACCTCCCCGCAGACGACGCGCCCGACGGCCCCGAGGAACTGGCCCGCCAGGCCGCCGAGGCCGTGGCCACCCGCACGTCCTGGAAGTCCGACGCCTCCGGGGTCGTACCCGAAAAGCCGGTAACGCCGGAGGAGTTGGCCTTCCTCCGCACCCTCGACCCAGACGGCCGCTTCCGCTGACGGCTCATCGCAGCGCAGGTCTGGCGCAACCGCTCTCAGGGGGGCGGGGAACTGCGCGACCAGCCCCCACAGACCCGCACACGCCCCACAACATCCAGTGGCACCCACCCACGCAAGGAGCAAAGAAAATGCACCGTCGCACAGAAACCCGCACCTGGACCGGTTCCGGCCTCAAGTTCACCGGCCTCGGCCACTACTACCCCCGAACCCACCGCACCCACGACGGCGAAGTCACCCTCGACGGCCGCACCTACCCCCCGCAGACCGCTCAGGAACTCGGCGTCCGCGCCCTCCATGTCGCCGACGAGGACGAAACCGTGGAGTTCATGGCCGTCCAGGCCGCCACCTCCGCCCTGGCGAACGCAGGCCGCGAGGCCGACGACCTCGACCTGGTGGTCCTGGCCAACTGGACGGACCGCCAGTGGATACCGGAGATAGCCCCAGGAGTCGCCGCCGGGCTCGGCGCGCACGGCGCCCTCGCCTTCGACGTCTGCGGCGCCTGCACCGGCTTCGTGCACGGCGTCCAGACCGCCGCCTCGATGCTCACCGCACACCCCGGCTGGAAGCGCGCCGTCGTGGTGGCGGCCGACCGCTTCACCCGCCGCGCCCGCCCCGGCACCCGCGGCCAGCTGGTCTTCGGGGACGCGGCCGGCGCGGTGGTCCTGGAGAAGGGCGACCCGGACGACCCGAGCGGTCTGATCGACTCGGTCCTGGACTGCGACGCCGCCGAGGCCGACACCGTCGCCGCTCGTGCCCCCGAGGGCTTTCTGCGGCCGAAGCCCGAGCTCATCGACCTGGCGGTGCGCTCCAGCCTGAAGGTCGCCGGCAACCTCCTCGACCGCAACGACCTCAAGACCTCCGAAATCGACTGGCTCGTCCCGCACCCCGGCAACAACGCCATCCACGCCGGCGTACGCGACGGCCTCGACCTGGAGCCGGCCAGGTTCCTCACCAACTTCGCCGAGCGCGGCAACACGGGCTGTGCCTCGATCCCGATCGCCCTGTCCGAGTACGCCGAGAAGGGCGTCGTCAGGAGCGGCGACCTGGTGCTGTCCACGGCGGTCGGCTCCGGCTGGTACTACGGCGGGCTCCTGTACCGCCTGTGACCCGAACCCGCCCCCTGCCCTGCCGACCTACTCACTCCAAGGACCTGTCATGAGCCCCACCGGCCCCACCCCCGCTCCCTCTTCCTCTTCCTCTTCCTCCCTGGCCGTATGGACCGACTTCGGCGGTGTGCTCACCCCGCCGGTCGGCGTCACCTTCAACGAGTTCGCGGACCGCGTCGGCGTCCCGCTGTGGGCGCTGAAGGAGTCGATGCGCCTGGTCGGGGAGAAGTACGGCACCGACTCGATGGGTGCCATAGACATCCCGCTGATCGACGAGGCCACCTGGTCCGACGAACTGGAGGACGTCCTCGGCGGCACCTTCGGGGTGGTCGCCGACCTGCAGAACTTCGGCGACCGCTGGTTCGCCGGGCGCCCCGCCAACGGGGCCTGGACGGCGCATCTGGAGACGTTCCGGGCCAGGGGCGCGTTCGTCGGGCTGCTCTCCAACCTGCCGCCGTCGTGGGACCGCCACCGCCGTTTCATGATCGACGACTCGCACTTCGACGACATCGTCCTCTCCCACGCCGTGGGCAGCCGCAAGCCCGAGCCCGCGATCTTCGAACTCGCCGCGAAGCGGGCCGGGCTCGAACCGCACCAGTGCGTGCTCGTGGACGACCTGGAGAAGAACGTGGTGGGTGCGATCGCCGCCGGCTGGCAGGCCGTGCACTTCCACGACGCCGAGCAGGCCGCCCGCCAGGTCTCCCGCCTCCTCGACACGGCCGCCCCGGCCGCCGTCTGAGCCCGCCCCCCATACCCCGCACCGCACAGGAGCCCGTCATGTCCGTACTGAGCCAGGTCGAGCCGGTCCAGGCCACCGAAGCGGCCCAGATCCTGTCCACCCAGCGCACGCTGTCCCGCCGGCTGG
The DNA here is from genome assembly GCF_040682555.1 of Streptomyces sp. NPDC051172. NCBI lineage: Bacteria > Bacillati > Actinomycetota > Actinomycetes > Kitasatosporales > Streptomycetaceae > Streptomyces > Streptomyces sp. NPDC051172. The sequence continues at coordinate 2,934 of NZ_JBFBBE010000091.1, read as the reverse complement.
TGCACCGCTCGGCGATCTCCGAGGTGTTCCTCACCGACTTCCAGTCCGTCGACGAGAACACCTTCCGGGCGGCGGCCCAACTGCCGCCGCGCCACTTCTACTACGGCGACCACACCGCCCGGCCGGCGATGCACGACCCGCTCGCGGTGTTCGAGAGCGTGCGCCAGATGCTGCTGTGCGCGATGCACCTGCAGCACGACGCGGGCCACGACACCAAGTCCATCACCGCGACCGCCTCCCTGGAGATCACCGACCCCGGCCCGCTCAGGGCCCGCGGCGCACTTGACCTGCTGCTCCTCGGCGACGTGCAGCTCGCCAAGAACTACCGGGACGCCATCTCCCGCGTGGTGCACCAGGTGCGGGTCATGGCCGGCGGGCGGCAGGTGGGCGTCGTCACCGTCGACACCGCGCAGCGCCCCGACACCGTGTACGAGAAGCTGCGCATGAGCCACCGCGCCACCCCGCCGCCGATGTCCAGTGCCGTGCCCGTACGCACCGACGGAGTCGCCCCGCCTCCCCGGCTGGTGGGTCGCGAGCAGGCGGAGAACGTGGTCCTGGAGAACGCCGACGTGACGGACGGCGCCGTACGCGCCCGACTGCGCGTGCCGACCACGCATCCCAGCATGTTCGAGCACGCCCAGGACCATGTGCCGGGACCGGTGATGATGGAGGCCGCCCGGCAGGCCGCGCTGCTGCTCGCCGCCGACGGACAGGACCCGGACCCGACCGGGTACTACCCGCAGTACCTGGACGCCGAGTACCTGCGCTTCGCCGAGCTGGACAGCGACATCACCGTCGTCACCCGGCGCGTGGCCGACCCGGTGGACGGCGGCCTGCGGACCGAGACCGCCTTCGTCCAGCAGGACGAGACCGTCGCCCGGATGCGGGTCCGGCTGGCCGCGGCCCACACCACCGGAGCCGGCGATGCGGTTTGACGCACCCGTCCACCTGAGCGCCCCCGGCCATGTGCTCGGCGAGCACGCCCAGCCGGTGTCGGACGCGGTCGCCGGCCTGCTGATCGACGAGCCCAACGCCGAGCGGTACGCCTATACGGCACTGCGTACCAGCTCCCTCGCGCCGGTCCGGCTCGCCGCGCTCGCGGCCGTCAGGTCCCTTGAGTCGTCCGGTGTTCCACCCGAGCGGATCAGTCAGCTGCTGCACGCGTGGACGTACCACCAGGGCCACGAGTTCTGGTCCCCGGCCCACTACCTCGCCCAGCAGGTCGGGGCGGTGGCCGCGGAGCCCGTCGGCATCCAGCAGATGTGCAACGGCGGGGCGGCCGCGATCGTGCAGGCCGCCTGCCGGCTGCTCGCCGCCCCCGCGGCCGGCCCCGCCCTGGTGACCACCGCCGACTGCTTCCCGCAGCCCGGCTTCGACCGCTGGGGCGGCGACTACGGGGTCTGCTACGGCGACGGCGCCACCTCGGTCCTGGTCGACCGGGCCCCGCACGGCCGCTCCGTACGCCTGCTGTCGGCGGTGACTGTGGCCGCCCCGGTCCTGGAGGGCATGCACCGCGGCGACGCACCCTTCAGCCCGGCCCCCACCAGCGGCTTCAAGACGCTGCTGCCGAAGCTCGCCAAGAAGGAGTTCCTCACGGCCAACCCGACCCTGCCGTTCGGGCCGATCGCGCACGACGCGGTCACCTCCGTGGTGGCGCGGGCCCTGCGCGACGCCGGGGTCGCCGGCGACGACGAGCGGCTGCGCGCGGCGGCGCTGCCCAGGCTCGCCCGGCACGTCATGGCCGAGGCGTACGAGCCCGCGTTCGCCGAGGTGTGCGCCGCACCGATCGTCCGACTGGGCGCGGACACCGGCCACCTGGGCGCCGGAGACGCCGTCGCCAACCTGTCCGACCTGCTCGACCGGGACGACGTACGGCCCGGAGATCTGCTCGTCCTGCTCAGTGCCGGCGCCGGGTTCACCTGGTCCGCCGCGATCGTGGAGGTGAACCAGCCGTGACGAATGCGACCGTTCCCGTCGAGGACCCCACCGCGCTGTTCCGGGTCGACGGCCGGGTGGCCGTGGTCACCGGCGCCTCCAGCGGCATCGGCGCGCATGTGGCCCGGCTGCTCACCGCCGCGGGTGCCAGGGTGGCCCTGGCCGCGCGCCGCGAGGGCCCGCTGAAGGAGCTCGCCGCCGAGCTGCCCGGCTCGCTCGCCGTGCCCTGCGACGTGACCTCGGCCGAGGACCGTGAGCGCCTGGTGCGCACGGTCACCGGGGAACTCGGCCCGATCGACATCCTGGTCAACAACGCGGGGCTGTCCGAGACCGTGCCCGCGGAGACGCAGACCGTGGAGAGTTTCAGCTCCATCGTGGCGCTGAACCTGACGGCGGTGTTCGCGCTGAGCCAGGCGGTCGGCGTGGGCATGCTGGAGCGCGGCCGGGGCTCCGTCGTCAACATCGCCTCCATCTACGGTCTTGTGGCCAGCGGCAGCCTTCCGCAGGCCGCGTACACCGCCTCCAAGGGCGGGGTGGTCAACCTGACCCGGGAGCTGGCCGCCGAGTGGAGCGCGCGGGGCGTCCGCGTCAATGCGGTGTGCCCGGGCTGGTTCTGGTCGGAGATGACCGAGTCGATGCTCGGCAGCGACAAGGGGCGGGCCTGGGTGGAGCGCCGTACCCCGATGCGCCGGGCCGGCCGGCTCAGCGAACTCAACGGGGTGCTGCTGCTGCTCGCCTCGGACGCCGGCTCCTATGTCACCGGAGCGGCCGTGCCCGTGGACGGGGGCTATCTGGCCCTGTGACCGAAGAGCCGCGCCGGACCGACCGCCTCGTGCCGCTTCGGAGGCACGGGGCACTCCTCGAAGAGGGAATGGCCTGGTCAGCGCATGTATTCATAGCATCGACGGAGCGCGGGGAGGGGATTCACCAAGATCCGGCCACCCGGTCCTACTTCCGGGAACGCGCGGCCGCCCGTCCATCCCCCGCCCGGGCGGCCGC